>JAEUIL010000181.1 GCA_016794255.1 Planctomycetaceae bacterium
CGAGCACAATGCCGCACTCCAACGTGTCGAGCACTTCGTACTCGTGCCGCGCACGACGGTTCTGGCAGATCAACGACTCGTTGTCTCTCGCCTC
Source organism: Planctomycetaceae bacterium (assembly GCA_016794255.1). Classification (GTDB taxonomy): domain Bacteria; phylum Planctomycetota; class Planctomycetia; order Pirellulales; family PNKZ01; genus JAEUIL01. The sequence goes on from JAEUIL010000181.1 coordinate 95, forward strand.
GGGTTCGGTCTTCTTCGCTTGCTTGGCCACGATGCACGATGCTCCACGGTATCGCCGTTTGTTGCGACCCCGACTTGACCTATTGTCTGAAATGTCTGCCTGTTAGAGTAAGGTGAGCAAGGCCTGTTCAACAAGTGCGGCATGAGCCGAGTTTTATGACGACCAGCGGTCCTCTTCCGTCGGCGACTCCCGCGCTGGCCGCGTATCTGCTCGGCACCGTCGAGTTTGAATCGGCACTGGCTCTGCAACAGCGGTTGGTGTTCGACGCCTCGGGCGAGTCGATCGGTCAAGCGACCCTGCTGTTATGCGAGCATCCCGCGCTCATCACGATTGGTCGGCAAGGCTCGCGGGCCGACATCGACGTCAGTGCCGAGGAACTGGCCCAACGGCGGATCGACGTTCGCTGGGTGAACCGCGGCGGCGGCACGGTCTTGCATCTGCCGGGCCAATTGGCGATTTACCCCGTGGTTCCGCTCGAGCACCTGGGTTGGACTCCCGGCCAGTATTTGGAGCGGTTTCAGACCGCGGTTCAAGCTGCGCTCGCCGATGTGGGGGTAACCGCTCTGCCGCAGGCCGATCGAGCCGGGCTGTGGACTCGCAATGGGCTGATGGTGGCGATAGGGGTGGCGATCAAGGCGGGGGTGAGTTACTTTGGGGCGTACCTCAACGTCGATGTGCCGATCGCGTCGATCCGCCGGATTCGGACCGATCCCGTGACCCGAGCGCCGCTGACGAGTTTATCGGTCGAACGTCGTCGCGGGGTGCGAATGCCGGCCGTGCGTGAGGCGGTCGTGAGACATTTGGCCTCGACTTTTGGCCCCGACCGCTACCATATCTATAGTCGACACCCGTTGTTGGTGCGAAAGTCTATCTCCGCTCCCTCCGAGAACACGCTCCGTGCTCCATAGTTTGCCGATTGTCGAACCGGAAAAGTCGAGTTGTGGCGGCAGTTCACCCTCGGCCGCGGTGGGTCGCTTGCCCAAGTGGTTGAAGCGGAATGTGCCGCTAGGCAACGCCAACTTTTTCACCGACCGACTGCTCGACGAGTTGAATCTCGAGACGGTGTGCGAAGAAGCGAAGTGCCCGAATCGCATGGAGTGCTGGTCGCAAAAGACTGCGACGTTCATGATCTTGGGCAAGGTCTGCACCCGGCCGTGCGGTTTTTGCTCGGTGAACAAAGGCAAGACCGAGCCCGTCGAGTTGGACGAACCCGAGCGATTGGCCGAGGCCGCGTTGCGGTTGGGTTTGAAGCACGTCGTGATCACGTCGGTGACGCGCGACGATCTGCCCGATGGCGGCGCCGAGCATTTCTATCGTTGCACGTTGGCCGTGCGGAAAAAGACCGGCGCGACCGTCGAGGTGCTAACGCCCGACTTTCTCGACAAGCCTGGTGCGATCGAGCGCGTGTGCGAGGCGGCCCCCGAGGTGTTCAATCACAACACCGAGACCGTGCCACGACTCTATCGCGAAGTGCGGGGTCGCAAGAGCGTCTACTCATGGACGCTCGAACTGCTCAAGCGAGTGCGGCAGATCAATCCGGCGATCCGCACCAAGAGCGGGTTGATGCTCGGCTTGGGCGAGACGCGCGAGGAGCTGTTCGATGTGCTGGCAGACTTGCTCGACGCGGGTGTCGAACTACTGACGCTGGGGCAGTATTTGCAGCCGACGCTCGAACATCTGCCGGTGACCCGGTATCTGCCGCCGGAAGAGTTCGACGAACTCGGACAAGCCGCCAAGGCCATGGGCTTCAAGCAAGTCGCCAGCGGTCCGTTTGTCCGCTCGAGTTATCATGCCCGCGAGATGGCCGAGGTCTTGTAGTAACCGTCGGCCAATTTCGCTGGCAACCGTCACTCAACCTTCAGTGTCAACTCCACCGCGGTGCGTGACTCACTATCGGCGAGTTGCAGCGGTACGGTCCATGTGACACTGCCGGTCTTGCAGACCCCCTCGGCCGAGTCCTCGCAGTAATAATAGTTGAGCGAGACCTTGATCGTGTCGTTGCCCGAGTTGGCGGTGACCGGCAATTTGAACGCGAATTTTGCCGCGGGCTCGTCGAGCTTCACGCTCTTGCCGATCGCGTCGCGTTTGACGACGCCGGTCCCTTCGGCAGTCACCGTGTAACGCATGGGCGCGAGCGGATTCATCTTCCAACCCGCGGGCAACGTGAGCGCCACGTTCACGTTCACGTGACCGTCAACCGCTTTGAGCGCGGTGCTGGTGACGGCGACCTCTTTGGTTCCCGGCAGAGCGGCGGGCGTTTCAGGCTCGACGACCTTCGGCGGCTCGAGGCCCGCGATCGTGAGCGTCGTGACCTTGTTGCCTTGCTTCAAATCGACCACGCGAATCAGATGGTTATTCGTGTCGGCCACGAACAGCTTGCCGGCGGCAGCGCAAATTCCGGCGGGCTCGTCGAACTCGGCCGGCTCGTCTTTCTTGCCCGGCTTGCCATTGCCGACGAGTGTATCGGAACGTTGCTTGGTGACATCGACGACTTTGATCTTGTTATTGTACGTGTCCGCCACGTAGAGCTTGCCTTCGTACCAGGTGACACCCAGCAGATGCTGGAACTTGGCAATGCTGCTATCGCCATCGACATCGCCAAAGTCGAACAAGCGACCGTATTGCAAGTGCGACGTGCCCAACGGCGTCGAGACGTTCTTGGTCGCGTCGAACGGCACGGCGCGAATGCTGCTCCCTTCGCTATCGGCGACATAGAGCACCTTGCCATCCGAGCTTAGGCCGCTGGGTTGAGCAAAACTGGAGTAGCCAACGGCGTACGGTTCCTTCGGCAACAACGGACCATCGACGATGTCCTCGCGTCCGTTGCCCGCGAAAGGCCCGATCTCGCTTTCATCAAGCGGCATCTTCCAAATCTGATGCGGGCCGGCCATCGCGATGTACAAATCCTTTTCATGAACCCACAGGTCCCAGGGACTGTTGAGCGGGGTTTCGGCCGGGATGCCGACCCAACGGTCGGGCAGTTTCGCGGCACCGAGATCGCGTGGATTGAGCTTCTCTAGACCCGGCCACGCGTTGCGAGCCTGAGTCCCCACGCCGGCAATGGTCTCCACGCGTTTCGCTTTGAGATCGATCTTGCGCAGCATGTGATTCTCGGTATCGGCCACGTACAGCGTGTCGCCGTGGAGATACATCCCTTGCGGCTTGTTGAAACTGGCTTCGGTATACGAGCCGTCGGCGAGGCCAATGACGCCCGAACCGATGGTGTCGAGCAGTTTGCCGTCGAGCGATGAAATCACGAGTCGATTGTGATTGCTGTCGGCGATAAACAACCGATTTGACTTCTCGTCAGCGATCACCTTGCCCGGGTAACGCAGCGGAGTCGGCTGTGCCTTGTAAGCTGCGAGATCAAACCGCAGCGGAGTTTCGTCGAGCAGCTTCTTCGCCCGATAGTACGGCAACGCGGCCTGCATGACCGCGTCGAGCTGTTCAAACGGCACCTCGCCGCCGCGCATATAGACGGCGTTCCCTTCGGGATCGATGAGCAGCAGCGTCGGCCAACTGTTCACGCCATACCGATTCCAAATGGCGTGCTTGGCGTCGTTGACCACGGGATGCTCGATCTCGTAACGCTGCACGGCGTCGGTGATGTTTTGCGAATCTTGTTCGCCATCGAACTTGGCCGAGTGAACGCCGATGACGACCAACTCCTTCGGATACTTCTTCTCGAGCTTCTTGAGCTCGGGCAGGATATGCATGCAGTTGATACAGCAATAGGTCCAGAAGTCGAGCAGCACGAACTTGCCGCGCAGTTGCCGCAATTCGATCGGCCCCGCGGTGTTGATCCAGCCTTCGCCACCCGTCAAATCGGGGGCCGGAATGCGTTGCTCGAACGGGTTGGCCGGCATGTTCGGATCCTCGACAGGCTTGGCAGGCGGCGTGACCTTGGCTGGCTCGGGCTTCTTTTCCGGTGTCGGAGCTTGTGCCACCTCGGTCGACGTTGCCGGCGCGGTCGACGCGTCTTTGTCGCTCGTCGGTTGCTTGGCCGGCTGCGTAAGGTCTGCGGTCGGTGCGGATTGATTGTCGACCGTTGGCTTTTTCTCGTCTGACGACTGCACGGATGAAGCCGGTTTCGCCTCCGCTTTTGTGGTCAGCTCTTGCTGACACCCCGCGAGAGTCGCTACCACGAGGCCCAACAATAGCTTCAACCCGTTCATTTTGCCGATCATGCAAAGCTCCGCTGATCAATAAGACCCGATCTCGTAGATGCTCCTGACGGTCCTTAATGTAGCGAAAAGTCGGGCTGGCACAAACACGGAACTCGCTGCGGGGTGGACACTTAGCATCTGCATGAATGGCCGCTATCATGCGGGTCGTGAGCATCTTTCCCAGCCATCCGAAAAGCCGTATTATGTGGAAACTGCACAAGTCGCTGGCGGTTAGGCAAGTTACGACGTCAGGGTGGATTATTGAGAAACGATCCGGAAATGGTCGAAATCATCTATACCGGGCCGGACTGTACGTTGGGACCGGCGAAAAAATTGACCAAAGACGCAACAACTCGTAAAAATTGGCTGATGGCCTGGTGGGAATGTCACGCTTGCCCGAGTGCGGGCTCGCCCATGGCAGTTTAACCCCAGCGCTCAATCGTCGGAGGACGCTCGCGTGAAGCGGCTCGTTCTGTGTACTTTGATGGCTCTCGTGGTTCCGGCGCTACCGGTCTCGGCTCAGGAATGGGCCAAGAAGATGTTCGAATCGACTCACCATGAGTTCGGCTCGGTCGCCAAAGGGGCGAAGACCGAGTATCACTTCAAGTTCAGCAACATCTACAACGAAGATGTGCACATCGCCAGCGTTCGTTCCAGCTGCGGCTGCACCACGCCGAGCGTGACCAAAGATTATTTGAAGACCTACGAAGAGAGCTCGATTCTCGCGGTCTTCAACACGCACGCGTTTCAAGGTTCAAAGAACGCCACGATTACCGTGACGATCGACAAGCCGTTCTATGCCGAAGTGCAGCTCCAGGTCTCGGGCTATATCCGCACCGATATCGTGATCACGCCGGGCTCGGCCGAGTTGGGCCAGCTCGATGCCGGACAAGGTGCGCAGAAAAAATTGACCGTGTCCTATGCCGGCCGCGGCGACTGGCAAGTGATCGGCGCTCGTTCGTCGAGCGACTATGTCTCGGCCGAGATTCGTGAAGCGAGCCGAGGTAACGGACAGGTCGTGTATGACGTCGACATTGCCGTGAAGCCCGAGACGCCCATCGGGTATCTCCGCGAGCAGATCGTTCTGCTCACCAATGACGCGAAGTCCAAAGAAGTGCCGATCGAGGTGCAAGGGCGCATCATGTCGGAATTGACCGTTAGCCCCTCGTCGCTGTTCTTGGGCGCGGTCGAGCCCGGTCAAAAGGTCACCAAGCAATTGGTGGTTCAGGCACGCAAGCCGTTCAAGATCACGCAGATCTCGGCTGACGGCGAAGGCTTCGAGTTCAAGCCGTCCGATTCACCCAAACCGGTGCAACTCGTGCCGGTCACCTTTGTCGCCGGTGGTGCCGCGGGCAAGAAGACTTACACCATTAAGATCGAGACCGACAAGGGTGTGATTCAAGAGGTGCAGGCCAACGTGCAGGTCGTCGCCCCGCTCGCGAAACAGTAGTTCGCGAGCAGCATTACTCGCCCCGCAAGACCGACGATGGCGGGCGAGTCGACGGATGGGGGAAGCCCAACCGCTTGTCGCTGATGTAGTTGTAGAGCGGCTCGCCGTTCAAGTAACGACGCAGGTTGGCGCACAACAGATTGGTCATATCGTCGAGCCGCCGGGCGCTCTGACCGCCGACATGCGGCGTGATGATTAAGTTGGGCTGCGACCAGAGCGGACTCGATTCGGGCAGCGGTTCCGTATGCGTCACGTCGATGCCGGCCCCGGCCAAGTGTCCCGATTGCAAGGCTTCGACCAAATCGGGCTCGATGACCATCGCGCCGCGCGCGACGTTAATCAGAAACGCGCCGGGCTTCATCATCGCCAGCGAGCGTCGATTGATCATACCACGCGTATCGTCGTTCAGCGGCGCGGCTAAGATCACGTAATCGGACTGACTCAAGAGGTCCGGCAAGCGCTCGTGCGACCACAATTCTGCAACCGATGCGGGCTTGTCTTCGGGGAATACATCCGTTGCCAGTAGTCGCACTCGTAGCGGGGCGAGCACTTCGGCGAGTCGTCGACCATTACCGCCAAAGCCGACGATGCCGACCGTGGCTCCGTGAACGTCGCGCGTCGGCTTACGGATAAACTCGCGCTTCTGCTGTGCCCGAAAAAACACGGGCAGCGCTCGGGCGGATCCGAAAAGCAACGCAAAGGTTTGCTCGGCTACTTGATCGGCGAGTGCGCCGCTGGCGCTACAGACCTGGATGTCGCTGGCGATCACGGACGGCTTCAAGCAATGGTCCATTCCCGCGGCCGACGATTGAATCCACCGCAGCCGTCCACGACGCACGACTTCGTCCCACGGCACCGTCTGGAATCGGTCGTGACCGCAAAACAGATCCGCGTCGAGGATCTCGGTCATCACCCGCTCGTAGCCAGCGTTGACGATTTCTAGCTGCGGCGCGACGGCCTTGATTTGCTGCAAATGCTTCTCTTCGAGCGGATAACAGAGCACCAAACGCATGACGACGATCGAACCTCACGTGTTGCACGAAGGGGCCTGAAGTGACCGCCGAAGATAACGTTTCATGGCCCGCTCGCCTATCGGTCGCGGCGAAACTTACCCCCGGTAAAAAGAAAAACGGC
>JAEUIL010000220.1 GCA_016794255.1 Planctomycetaceae bacterium
CCGCACCTGCTCGATCAAACCGGAGAGCGTCTTCAGTTCGGTCTCGAGCGCCTGGCGATCAGCCTCGGGCACCTCGACGCCCAACTTCGGAATGCGTCGCACATCGTCGACCTGGTTGTCCTTGGGACCGTCAGCCCAGGCAAGACTCGCGACTGCCCAAATGATAACTGCCAAAGAGTGCCACAATTTCATGATGCGATGTTCCGGTTGAGAATCTTGTCGGTGTTGTAGGGTGGGTCGAGTCTGCGAGGCCCACCAATTCCGCGGTGGTAACCACTTGCCGCTGCCGGTTCCCCTGGGCCTCACTACGTTCGACCCAGGCTACGCGTTGAAAACGCTACTTGCCCGCGTTGGGAGCGGCGATCTTGTATAGAAAACCAAACGTGCGGAGGTACAACGCACCGCCCGCGATCGCCGGTGACGACCGGGTGCCGGCCGACAACTCGTTCCGCGCGAGCTCTTCGTACTTGTCACCCGCTTTGAACACGGTCGTGAAACCTTTCTCGTCGCTGACATAGATCGTCTTGCCCGCGACCACGGGCGAGGCGACGAACGCGCCGCCGATTCGTTCCTGCCACACATCTTCGCCGGTCTTAGTGTCGACAGCGTAGATAATACCGTTGTCGGTGACCATATAGATGCGGCCATCGACGACGACCGGCGACGAGTGTTTCGAGTTCCCCTTCTTGCGTTCCCACTGGACGTGCGACTTGGTGATGTTGCCCCGCGTGGTGCTGTCGAGCCGCACGCCATAGAACCGCGAGCCCTCGCCCACGTTCAGCAGCACGAGCCCCGGGAGAAACAGTGGCCGGCACGAGGCGTTGAACGTCGGATGCTCGATGGTCCAAATCTCCTTGCCGGTCAACGGTTCGTAGGCAAAGCCAGCCCGCGAGCCAATCGAAATCAACTGCCATTGTCCGTCGACTTTCACGAGTCCCGGCGTGCAGTACGCTTTGCGCAGATCGCCGTTCGCCCGCGGTTTCCCTTCGGCGTTCAGGTCGTTGTAGTTGGTTGAGCGATCGGTGCGCCACACGGTCTTGCCGGTCTGTTTGTCGAGCGCGGTGAGATACTGTTGATCGATGCCGTCGAAGGTGAGGATCAACAGATTCTCGAACACGAACGGCGACGAGCCCGGCCCGCGAAAGTGCGAGCACGGCAAGTCGCGGCGTTCCCAGACGACATCAAGCGTCTCGGGATTGACCCGCACCGTACCGTACGAGCCGAAGTGAACATACAGCGCACCGGGCTCTAGGAAGCATGACGGCGATGCATACGTGTTGACGTTATTTCCCAGCGGTTCGGGCTTCTCGTTCTTGAAGATCAGCTTGTGGTGCAAGACTTTGCCCGAGGCGGCGTCGATGCAGTAGAGATACTGTTCTTTGCCATCGGTGGTCGCCGCGGTGAGCCACACTTTGCCGTAACCAATCACCGGCGTCGACAGCCCTTCGCCTTCGAGCGGAATCTTCCAAGCGATGTTTTGGCCCGAGGCTTCGTTCCAATGCGTGGGGACACCGCTGGCGTCGGCCGGTGCGGCGTGACCGTCGAACGTTGAGCCGCTGCGCTCGGGCCAAGGGATATGGTCCGCGGCAGTCGTCGATCGGGGTACCGCAGCCGCGAATGCCACGCCGATGAGCGCTGCAATGAACCAAGAACGACGGGACAGAGTGAACATGGGCAGGTCCAACGGAGGTGGGGAAAGCGAAGTTCGCGGGACCCCGATTCTACTCACCCGAGAGGCGAGTGGTAGACACGACAGGGAGATTCACGTTGGTCGGGAAGAACTCGCTACCGAATACCGTTCGGCCCGCCTGCGGCAATTCTTGCTCGGCGCGACGCGCAGATTCTGCTGCTGGCGGCAAGGATTGAAACGGCGCGAGCGTTGCTGGCAACGGCGATCGTCGTCGGCAAAAGGTGCGTTAGACTCGCACAAAACGCTGCTGGCAGGTCGTTTCTTACCCCCGCCGCGCCGACTGGCACAGCGGTTGCTCTCGCAGGCGGGACCGTCCATTCCCAGCGAACTGCTTCCTCCGACTGATCGACGACGCGATGAACTACGGCATCTACATCTCGGCCGAAGGCGCGATGGCGCAGCAGACCCGGCTCGAGGTCATCAGCAACAATCTGGCGAACGTCCAGACGGCCGGCTTCAAACGTGACTTGGCGATCGCTCAGTCGCGTTATGCGGAAGAGGTGCAACGCGGCCACCAGATCCCCGGCATGGGCGGAATCGATGATCTGGGCGGCGGCGTGATGACCCGTGAAACCGTTACCGACTTCGGCCCCGGTCCGCTGAACAACACCGGCGTCGGCAGCGACGTGGCTGCGATCGGCGATGCGTTCTTTCTCGTTAATCGCGACGGACAAAACTACTTGACCAAGGCCGGCAACTTTCAAGTCACGTCCAATGGCACGCTCGTTACCCAAGAAGGTGACGCCGTGCTGGCCGAGGATGGCGAGTCGATCGTGATCGATCCCAATGGCGGACCTTGGCAATACACGGCCGACGGTGCGGTGCTGCAAGCCGGTGCCCGACGTAACTTGGCGCTCGTCCGGCCGATGTCGCTTGGCGACTTGGTCAAGCAAGGCGACAACCTTTATCAATCGTTGACACCGCCGGTCGCGCTGTCGCCCGCCGAACGCAAGGTGGCACCCGAGCATTTGGAAATGTCGAGCGTGAAGCCGGCCTACGAAATGCTCGAAATGATTACGACTTCGCGAGCCTTTGAGGCCAACGCCAATCTGATTCGCACGCAAGATCAACTGTACGGCACGCTGCTCAGTCGCGTGTTGAAAGCCTAGTTTAAACCAGCAGCATCCTTAACCCTGAATCGATTCCCATGAGTGTTCAAACGCTTTACACCGCCGCCACGGGAATGACCGCGCTCGAAACCAAGCTCGACGTGGTGGCCAACAACTTGGCCAACGTCAGCACCACCGGTTTCAAGCGGAGCCGCGCGAACTTCGAGGATTTGTTCTACCGGCAACTCAAGCTGCCGGGGACGCCCGATGCGCAGCAGAATCTCACCCCGACGGGCATCCACGTGGGTCTCGGTGCCCGCGTGCAAAGCACACAAACCGACTTCGGCCAAGGCGCGTTGATCACCACGAACAATCCACTCGACGTGGCGATCAGCGGTCCGGGCTTCTTTCAGGTGATCGATCCGTCGACCGGCGGGTTCATGTACACGCGGGCGGGCAACTTCTCGATCAACGCCAACGGTCAGTTGGTCGTCGGCTCGGCCCAAATCGGCCGCATCATTCAGCCGGCGATCACGATTCCGCAAGACGCCACGGCGATCTCGATCGGTGCCGATGGTCAAGTCCTCGTGCAACAGCCTGGCAACAACCAACTCCAACAACTTGGTCAGATTCAGCTCGCCAAGTTCATCAATCCCGAAGGGTTGTTGCACATGGGCGAGAACATGTACACGGAAACACTCGCCTCGGGCACGGCCAACTTGAACATTCCCGGCCTGCAAGGCGTGGGAACGATTCAGCAGAGCAATCTCGAACAGTCGAATGTCGAACCAATGCGGGAACTGGTCGACATGATCACGACGCAACGGGCGTTTGAGCTCAACTCGCAGGCGATTCAAGCCGGCGATCAACTGTTGCAAACCGTGACCAACCTCCGCCGGTTCTAAACGACGTGACGACTAGCAAGTAACGATTGACGATTCAGGGTGTGATGAGCGTTATGGACAACTTCTTCTCTTGGTGGCGACGAGCGCTTTCGCCAGCGAGGTTCTTCACGCTGCTCGCGCCGATCGCGCCGGCGGCCGAGATCGTGTTGCGCGAGCGCGTCCAGGTCGAGTCGGGCATTGTTCGCTTGAGCGATGTGGCCGAGCTGACCGGCTCGACATCGACGGTCGAAATGCTGGCGGCGATCGAGTTGTTTCCCGCGCCGACGACGGGCACGCGCCGCTTTCTGCGGGTCCGAGAGCTGCAAGACTTGTTGGCCGAGCGGCAGGTGAATCTGCTCGAGAATCGCCTGGCCGGCGCGAGTTTGGTCGAGATCGTCAACGTCCGTCCGGTCGCCAAGGCCGCCCCCGCCCCGGTCAGCATCAACACACAACGTGCGACCAAAGAAGTGCGCACGGCTTTGGTGAATTACCTGCGTCAATTCGCCGGCAAGCAAGATGCGTTCGACGTGATGGTCACCACGAACGACGAAACTGCCCTGGCTTTGCAAACGGCCGATTACCGATTCGAGGTCCGCGGGGGACAGCAACCCTGGGTGGGACGCCAACAGTTTCAGCTCGTGGCCGAGGGTCAGGCTGAGCCGATCACCCTCGAAGCGGAAGTGACCAAGTCGCCCGTGGCGGTCGTGGTCGTTCGGCCAGTCGCACGCGGTGCGATTGTTCATGCGAGCGATGTGGAACTCGTGGCCCAAGCAAATTCGCGAGCGCTGCCGGATGTTCTGACTCGAGTGGAAGATGTCGTCGGACGCGAGGCGACTCAATCGTTGGCTGTTGGTCAACTGCTCACGGCCAAGTCGGTGCAGGCTCAGCGTGTGATTCAGAAGGGAAACATCGTCACGGTCTACGCTCGCAGCTCGGGACTCAAAGTGCGGACCACGGCCCGCGCGAAAGAAGATGGCGCGATGGGAGCGGTGATCGCCGTCGAGAGCGTGCTCAACCGGCAGGCGTTTTTCGCCCGGGTCGTGGGGATCGATGAAGTTGAAGTGTACGCCCGCGCAATCGAGGCGACGGCGAGTGATGCGACCGGTGTGGCGAGCCGTTAACAGGAGAACAGGCAATGCGACGACTGATGTGGAGCGTACCGTTGTTGATGATCGCCGCGAGCGACCGAGTCGAGGCGCAAACGTCGAGCCTGTACGGTTCGCCAGACGTGCGACCGCCGCTGACCTTGGCCTCGCATAGCTGGTACTTCGTCCCCCCGCCGCCGCTCAAACAGGTCGAGCTCAACGACATTGTCACGGTCGTGGTCAAGGAAAACTCGCAAGTCATCACCGAAGGCGAAGTCCAACGCCGCACGCAATCGAACTTCGACGCCCGACTGCGAAACTGGATCCAATTCCGCGGCTTCTCGCTCAATCCGCTGCCGACGACGGTCGGCGAACCGCGTGCCCGTGGGTCTTACGACAATCAAGTAAACACCACGGCCGAGATCGAAACCACGGACTCGATCGTGTTTCGCATCGCCGCCCGGGTCGTCGACGTGCGTCCCAACGGCAACTTGGTGATCGAAGCCCATCGCACGATCAACAACAACGACGAAGTCTGGGAGCAATCGCTCACGGGCATCGTGCGTCGCGAAGACATCGCGCCTGACAACACCGTGATGAGCGAAGACGTCTCGGAGCTCAAGATCGACAAGCGCGAGACCGGCACGATTCGCGATTCGTATCGGCGTGGGTGGTTGTTGAAGACGTTTGATCGGTTCAAGCCGTTTTAGAGAAGGCAGGGTGAGTAGGTGAGTGGTGAGTAAGTAGTCGGTCACCAAACACGAAACACCAAACACTAAACACTCTTCTCCGTTTCTCTGTGGTTCCCCTCTTCTGCGAACGTCCGATGAAATCACTCTCAACCATCTCGATCGCCTTGCTCTTCATCACCACGATCATCGCTCCGGTCGAGGGCGCGACTCGTTTGAAAGACATCTGTCGTATCAAGGGCCAAGAGTCGAACACGATTCGCGGCTTGGGGTTGGTCGTCGGTCTGAGCGGCACGGGCGACGGCGGCAACTTTCTGCCGGCGATGCGTAGCTTGGCCACGGCGATGGCGTTGATGGGCAACCGACTCGATAAGAACCCGCGTTTGCCGCCGCTCATCGAACTCAAAGACAGCAAGAATGTGGCGCTCGTGACTGTGACCGCGACCATTCCGTCGGGTGGGGCTCGCCAAGGTGATCAAATCGATTGCTTCGTGAGCTCGATCGGCAGTGCCAAGAGCCTCGCGGGTGGCGAGTTGTTCATGACGCCGATGCAAGGCCCACTCGTCAATAGCGATCGCATCTTCGCGTTTGCTCAGGGACCGATTCATCTCGACGATCAACGCGTGCCAACTCGGGCTCGCGTTCACAAAGGGTGTCGGCTTGAAGAGGATTTGCCTGCCGCGTTCACCAAGAACGACATGCTGACGTTGATTCTGGAAGAGTCGCACGCCGACTTCGAGTTGGCCCAAGAAATTTCGGAGTTGATCAATAGTCAATTCGCGATTCAATCGAGTGCCGGACCACTCGCTACTGCCCTGGACACGGTCAACATCACGGTCAAGATCCCCGAACAATATCGCGACGAACCGGTGGCGTTTGTCTCGCAAGTGTTGGCGCTCACGGTGAACGATCCGCCGGCGGAAGCTCGCGTGGTGATCAACGAGGCGGCGGGGAGCATCGTGATTGGCGCGGATGTCGAGATCGGTCCGGCCGTGATTTCGCACAAGAACATTGTGGTCGAGACCGGCACCTTGCCGACAACTCGCTTCGTTCCCGTCGACACCGGCGGCGTCGAGCCCGCCAAGCTGCGAGCGCTCGTCGAGACGCTCAACGCGGTCAAGGTTCCCACGATCGACGTGATCGAGATCATCAAAGGCTTGAAGCGGAATGGCAAACTCTACGGCAAATTGATTGTTGAGTAAGTGTGCTTGGTTCTTAGTGCTTCGTTCACCACTTACTCACCTACTCACTTACTCACCCTGACCTCCTCCCATGCTCTCAACCACCTCCTCACTCTCCAGCCGCGGATTTGTGCCGCCGAATCTGCTCGCGGCCAATGCTCCGCAAACTCCGACGGCCGATGCGACGCGGGAAACCTTCGATCGGTTCGTGGGTGAGACGTTCTATGGTCAGATGCTGGCTTCGATGCGGAAGACGCAGGAGAAGCCGGCCTATTTCCATGGCGGTCGGGCCGAGGAAGTGTTCCAGGGGCAGATGGATCAATTGATCACCCAAGAATTGACCGCGGCCACGCCCGGCAGCTTCAGCGGCAACATGTTCGACCTCTTTGCTCTCGCGCGAAAGTAAATCATGGACAACCATTGGGAACACGAGGTCGCCGCCTTGCTCCGCGATTTGTCGAGCGCGCAAAGTGATTTGCTGGCGCTGCTCGGCGAGAAACGGCAGCACTTGCTCAAGCCCGACGCCGCGCGACTGCAAGCACTGCAACCGCGCGAGCAGGCGCTCTTGGAACGCTTGCAAGCATGTCACGATCGGCGGACGCAGTTGCTCAAGCAAGCGGCGGTCGAGGGTCTGCCAGCGAGCAGTTTGACCACCCTGGCTGAGGCGATCACGCCCTCGGGCCGATCGGAAGTGAAGGTACAGCTTACCCAAGCTGCGCGACAGTCACGATTGCTCCAGCATCAGAGCCTGGCGCAGTGGGTGCTAGTACAGCGATCATTGCTGCATCTGTCACAGTTGCTAGAGATTATCGCAACCGGCGGGCATTTGCGTCCGACTTATGGAAAAGAGGACCCAACTGGCGCCACCGGTACGCTCGTTGATCATGCCGCCTGATTGGGTCTCACCAGGCCGCGTTCTGTTGTAACGCGCGAGACCCATGTCACTCATCGGCGCACTCCAGCTTTCGAGCAATGCCTTGCAGGCGAATCAAATCGCGTTGCAAGTCGTCAGCCAGAATATCTCGAACGCCAACACGCCCGGCTACAGTCGAGCCGAGGTCGAGTTCCAGGCTGCGCCGACACAGAAGTTTGGCGGCGTGCTGCTGGGCTTGGGTGTGCAAGTGGGCGGCGTCGTGCAGCGGATCGACACGTATCTCGAAGAGCGGCTGCGCAACTCGAGCAGCGATCGGGCCAGTAGCGAAACGCAAGAGGCGAGCTATCAGGAACTGGAAAGCGTGTTGAATGTGCTGTCCGACAACAGCCTCAGCAGCACGTTCAACAAGTTCTTCTCGGCGGTCAACGAGGTGCTCAATCAGCCCGAGAGCGTTTCCAATCGCAATCTGGCAATTCTGCAGGGCCGCTCGCTCTCGCAAGATATTCGCAATCTGGCGTCGCGCGTGACCCAACTGCGCAACGGGCTAAACGATCAAGTGAAGGGATCGCTGGCGGACGCGAACCGACTGATCGAGGAAGTGCGCCGATTGAACGTCCGCATCACGGCGCTCGAAGGAGGTTCGATCTCGAAAAGCGACGCCGTCGGTTTGCGCGATCAGCGGAATCTCGCCCTCACGCAACTTTCGGAGCTGATCGGGATCACGGTCACCGAAGACGCGTCGAACGTGAACATCAACATCGGCGGCGAGTTCTTGGTCTTTGAAGGTACCGCGCGAACTTTGATCGCATCGACCACGGTCGAAAACGGACAGCAAATCACCGACGTGCAGTTCTCTGACACCAAAGCGTCGATCACGCGCAGCGGCGGCAAACTCGCGGGTCTCGTGGCGAGCCGAGACGACATCCTGGGCGAGTTTCAAAAGAAGCTCGACAACTTCACCGCGACGTTCGCCTTCGAGTTCAACAAGCTGTACTCGCAGGGCCAGGGTCTCAAGGGCTTTACGTCGGTCACGGCCGAGCACGCGGTCAACGACAACGGCGCTTCGCTCGAGTCGGCCGGACTGCCATTCACGCCCGTCAGCGGTAGTTTCAATGTTCTAGTGAAGAACACTCAGACCGGGCAGACCGAGACCCGCGCGATCACCATCGATCTCAACGGCCTGAACAACGACGACACGTCGCTGATCGATCTCAAAGACCAACTCGATGCCATCGACGGCATCTCGGCTTCGATTTCAGCCACGGGCGAGCTGCTGATCGAGTCCGAGTCGCCTGCGATCGAGTTCGCATTCGCGGGAGACACGAGCGGCGTGCTCGCTTCGCTGGGCATCAACACCTTCTTTAGCGGCGTCGATGCGGCGAGCTTGAACGTCGAGGTGAAACTGCAAAGCGATCCACGGTTGTTCGCTGCGTCGCTCGGCGGCATCGGCGCTGACGCGAACAATGCGGCGATTTTGACTACTTTTCTCGATCGGCCGCTCGACGCGCTCGATGGCGACACGATTCTCAATCTCCGTGATCGGATGGTGAGCGAGGTGACCGAGAGCTCATCGGCCATCTCGGCGGCTGCCGAGGGGTACCGCTCTTACGAGGCATCGCTACGTGGCAAGCAACTCGCCATCAGCGGCGTCAACATCGACGAAGAGGCGGTCAAACTGATGACGTTTCAACGTTCGTTTCAAGCGTCGGCTCGATTCATCTCTACGATCAACGAATTGCTCGATACCCTGGTCAAACTGTAATCGCTAGCCATGACCGTCATTAGCTCGATCCCCACTGGCCGCGTGAGCGACGTTCTCGTCCGAGAACGGTTGTTGGGGCAACTCCAGTACGAGCAATCCAAGCTGCTGACGATCCAGATGCAGGTCAGCACGGGCCAACGGTACTCGCTCGCTAGCCAGGGACCGAATCAGGCGCTGCGGGGCATTGCGGTACGCGATTTGATCCAGCGCAAGGCGCAGTCGTCGGTCAATCTGTCGGTCTCGGCGTCTTACTTGGGGGCGACCGATACGGCACTCGCCAGCGCCTCGTCGCTCGTGAACGATGTGAAATCACTCGCACTACAATCGATCGGCGCGAATGCGACTCAAACCGAGCGAACCGCCGCCGCCGCGAACATCGGCCAACAGATAGATCGACTCCTGCAATTGTCGAATCAGCAGTTCCGAGGTCGCTACTTGTTCTCGGGCGCTCAGACCGGCGCGGCCGCGTTTGAGAAACAAGGCCAGTACATCCGTTACACGGGCGACTCGAAACGGCTGCAAACCTATTCGGACCTCGTCAATCAGCTTGACACCAACGTCACTGGCGACGAAGCGTTTGGCGCGATCTCGCAGCAGGTGGCCGGCTCGACCGACTACAACCCCGTGATCAACGAGCAAACGCCCTTGGCGAATCTGCGCGGCGGGCTGGGTGTGACGGTCGGTTCGATCGCCGTGTCCGACGGTCTGCACACCAGCACGATCGACATCAAGGGAGCCGTCACCATCGGCGACGTCGCGCGGTTGATCGAGAAGTACCCGCCGGGCTGGGATCAAACCGTTCCCACCGGTCGCACGGCCAAAGTCCGCATCGGATCGCATGGACTCGAAATCACGCTCAACGGCGGCAATCTGTCGGTGGGCGAGGTCGGCGGGGGCACCACGGCCGGCGAGTTGGGCATCCGCACGCTCGGTGGCATCGGGCCAGGACCGTTCGTCGGTGCCGATCTGAACGCCACGCTCGAACGCACCACGCCGCTGGCCGACCTTTTCGGCACCCGCGCTCGGGCGTATCTCACGCCGCTCGGCACGAACAACGATCTGATCGTCGAAGCCGTCAATAACGGCGTCGCGTACAACGGCGTGAAGGTCAAACTGGTCAACGACAAGAAGTTTCAGGTAGGCTCGGGCTTGAGCGCCGGCAACGAAGTCGCGCAGTATCTCACCTCGCCAAGCGCCGCAGTCGCGACGCTCAGCTTACCCGGCTCAAGCAACGATCTGCGATTGACCGCCGTCACCGCGGGCGAAGCGTTCAACGACGTGCAGATCAATCTCGTCAACGGCGGCAATATCGGCAACACCGCCACGGCGGTCTACAACTCGGGCTCGAAGACGCTCACGCTCACGATCGACGACAGCGGCGAGACGGAAATCGGCACGTTGATCACGCAGATCAACGCGACCGGCGTGTTCACCGCAGCCCGCGATACCACCGGCGGTGACTCGGTAATCGACAACACCGCGACGATTCCCAATACGGCGTTCGGCACGAACGTGGCCAACACGGCGAACACCGGCAGCGACGCGAACACGCTGGTGGTCCGGATCGATTCGGGCATCTCGACCGCCAATCAAATCGCCACCGCCATCAATGCCACCGGCACGTTTACCGCACGGCTCGATCCGAGCGAAGGCAACAATCTGGGCAACGGCTCGGTGTTCGATTCGACGATCGATGCCGGAACCACGAGCCTCACTTCGGCCGGCTCGGGCACCAATTTCGACAGCACCGGACTGCGCATCGTCAATGCCGGCCAGACGTTCACGATTGACCTTAGCAGCGCCGAGACCGTCGATGATTTGCTGAATCAGATCAACGGCGCGGGGGCGAGCGTGCTGGCCGAGATCAACGACGCCGGCACGGGCATCAATCTGCGCTCAACGCTCAGCGGCGCCGACTTTGCCATCGGCGAGAACGGTGGCACGACCGCCACGCAACTCGGCATTCGCAGTCAAACCGTCGACACGGCATTGAGCGCGTTGAACTACGGCGCAGGCGTCCGCAGCTCGACCGGAGCCGATCTCGTCTTCACGCGCCGCGACGGCACCAGCTTTTCAGTCGATCTCGCCACGGGCACTTTCGCCACGGCCAGCATCAACAACGGCGGCGCGAACAACGCGCTGACGTTCAGCCGCGTGACTCCGGGCACCACCGGCAACAGCTTCCAGGTGGCGATCGTCGACAGCGGCTCGGGCGGCGGCGATTCGGTGGCGCTCGTCGGCAACACGCTCACGTTCACGGTCGACGTCGCCGCGGGCTTCACGGCCAACGAAGCGCGAAGTTTGTTGTCGGGCACGCCCGCCTTGGCCGCGCAGTTCGTGGCGCGACTCGACACCACGGCCGACTCTGCGAACACCGGCGCCGGCAATCTAGCCGTGACGGCACCGGTCGGGTTCTCCGGCGGCAAGGCCGACGTTTCGACTATCGGCGATGTGCTGAACGTGATCAACAACGCCCCGGGCAACGCCGGTGTCGGTACGCCGCTTGTCGCGCGGCTGGCGACGGTCGGCAACGGCTTGGAGTTGGTCGACAACTCGGTCGGCGTCGGGAACTTGAGCGTGTCTGGGGGCACGTCGCCGGTCACG
>JAEUIL010000231.1 GCA_016794255.1 Planctomycetaceae bacterium
CAGCAGATCGGCACACTCATAGACAAAATGAGTCCGACCCGCCTCGGCCGGTTCGCCTGCCGCCTCGACCACTTCGGCCGCCTCTTCGGTGATCTTGCGACCGATCTTCTCGACGCCCCCGGCCAGCAATTTCGTCGTGTACGATTTCTCGGACGGATTGGCTTTCCGCTCGAGAATCGTGCACATCAATTGTTCGAGGACCGGGGGAGGCGTGCTCACGTTAATCCCCCCTAATCGGCGGGGCTCGGGCGGTCGGCAGGTAAAGTATCGAGAATAGGCACCCGCCCCCGATCACGCAACCGCTGTTGGAAAAGTGGCCCAATCTCGCGACATTGGGCAGGATTGTGCCGGTCAGAATCGCAGCTCACCTCGGAACCGCCACCATGCACGTGTTGATCACCGGAGCCGCCGGGTACATCGGTCGCCAACTCTCCGCCGGGCTCGAGGGGGAACATCAACTGCGGCTCGCCGATCTGCGGCCGAGTGACGATCCCCGCGCGGTGACGCTTGACGTGACCGACTTGGCCCAAGCGGAACGGGCGATGCAGGGGATCGACGCCGTCGTGCATCTGGCGATCGCCTCGGGCCACGAGGGAGACTTCGAAAACGATGCGTTCAATCGCCAGCGTTACGACGTGAATGTCCGCGGCACATTCAACTTGCTCGAAGCAGCTCGCCGAGTAGGTGTGAAACGTTTCGTGCAGACGAGCAGCTTGACGGTGGTCTGGGGCTATCCGCCGCCACACTGGGTCGCCGGCGACGCACCTGCCCGGCCCGTCGGCACCTACGCGTTGACCAAGCAACTGGCCGAGGTGCAGTGCGAGTACTTCGCCCGAACGCACGGGTTGTCGGTCGTTTGTCTCCGGATCGCTAAGCCGATCGACCTCGCCGATCCGACTTGGCGACAGCGTATGTTGCGACCGCAGTGGATCGCGATGCCCGAGTTGATCGAGGCGTATCGCCTGGCGCTGATCGCGCCGCAGATCGGGTTTGAAATCGTGACGTTGGTCGGCGAGAGTTCGCGGCGACGTTGGGACCTGAGTCGCGCTCAGGCCGTGCTTGGCTATCAACCGCGCGTCCGGCTCGACGAGCTGGGTTACACGATCGGCGACGAGACCGCGCCGTTGACGTAATTTCATTCCGGCCTCGACAAGTATCGTGAATTCCCTGCTTCCCGACAGGGACATGCGTTTCTCGAGGTCAATGCTAGACAGGGCCACGAGCCCGAATTACTCTGGCAGCCAGTGGAATTCGGTCTCGCACCTGCGTCGGAGCTGAGCGTCATGTTGCGTCTTCTGTGGTCGTTGTTGTTGGTTGTCGGCATTGCCAACGTGAGTCATGCCCAAGCGAAGATCGATGCTCCGCGGATGTTCGAGCACGCGATGTTGCTGTTCAATCGGGGTGACTATCAATCGGCGTATCCGTACTTCTCGACGCTCATCTACGAGAAGTTCGCCGATCCCCGGGCTTATTATTATCGCGGGCTGAGTGCTTGGCGAATGGGGGCTTACGAGTCGGCCAAGGACGACTTCCGCTCGGGCGCCGAGTTGGAAATGGCCAACCCCGACGGGCTCGGTTTGCTTGCGTTTCAAATGTATCGCATTCAAGGCGCAGCTCGCTTGGCACTCGAAGCGGCACGGAACGATGCGCGACTGGCGGCGTATGAGCGCCGTGAGAAGGAACGTTGGCAGCGCTTCAGCGGCGCGACCGAGAATGTAACCGCACCTGCTCCGATGCCCCCGGCCGCTGAAAAAGTCGAGTAGATCGACAAGCCGCGCGTCACAAATGATCGACGCGAACCGGTTGTCCCGTGCGACTCGACGCGAGCGCGGCCTCGACGGTCGCCGCGATCGCGCGGCCGACGTGATGATCGACAATCGTCGGCGAACCGGTTTCGATCGCCGCTAAAAAATTCTCCATCAGCAGATAGTCCATGTCGATCGCTTGGCGACGATGGCGGAACTCGGCGGCCGGTTGCTGTCGATAGTAAACCGCCACCTCGGGCCGACTTTCGCACACGACAAGCGCGCCGTTCTCGCCCAGCACATGCAGTTTGATCTCGCCAATGTCCGGATGGCTAGCCGCGCCGATGCGACCAATGCACAGCGTGCCCAATATCGGTCGCCGACCAGAATCGGCGTTCATTTCCAGCGTGACCGTGGCGAGATCGTCGACGTGATTGTCGACGTTAAGTTGGTGAAAGAAGCTCGCCGTGCGAGCAAAGACCCGCTCGACCTTCGCGCCGCCCGTAAGCATGTGCAGATACGCCAGCGGATAGATCCCCTCGATCTGCAACTCGCCGAGCGGCGTGTGACCCAAGCCGCCGTCGGAACCATCGGCGTGAGCCGCGATCTGATGCGTTAGCCAATCGAGCGGCGGATCACTTGCCCGGCGACTGCCCCGCGGCGGGCCGGCATCTTTTGAGAAATAAAAGTCGCAGTGAATCGCCCGCAACGGGCCGAGCGCGCCCGAACGAATCACGTCGCGCGCCTGACACACGGCCGGCAGCAGATTGCGATTCCACATCAGAAACTTCACGCCCGCCTGATCGATTGCCGCGACGAGCCGATCGCATTCGCTCAACCGATCGGACAGCGGCTTGTCCTGCACGACATGCAAGCCGGCTTGGGCGGCGCGAATGCTCAGATCGCAATGCCGCTCGGCAGCCGGGCTCACCACGGCGATTTGCACGTCAAACTCGCGGAGCGCTCGCGCCACGTCGCGAATGTAAGGCACCTCGAACTCGTCGGCCAAACGTTGATTGCGCTCGTGAACCCACGCGGGCTCGCTGGCATCGTCGGCGACCACGACCAACTCGCACCGCGGATGCGCGGCGACTCCGCGCGGCACGTAAGCATGCTTGGCGACGCTCAACACGGCACAGCGATACACGTCGCGGTTCATCGCGTCACCTCGACCGAGTCTTGTTCGCGACTGAGATGCACGGCCCGATCAATCGTGAGCGACTCGCTGGTCGCGGCCAACACGTCGAGTGTCCGCCGACCGTCGAGCACGTCGGCCATGTAGGCCGTGGGATTGGCGATCGTGAGCAAAAAATGTTCGAGCCGAGCGAGCCGCTGCCGGTCGCCTTGTTCGGTGCGGAGAGCCTGGGGATGCCCGCCGGTGTAGAGCAGTTGCTGATTGTGATGATCGTCGGCATACGCCGCGCCGGCCGAACCGATCACCGACAGCGAGTAATAGTCGTCACCGTTGGGCAGGCGGCGCGAGACATCGAGCATCGCCATCGCATCGCCCACAAAACCGAGATGCAGTTGCAGATAATCCCAGGTCGCCGCGCGGTCGCTACTCGGCACGCCGCGCGCGAACACCGTGGTCGGCCGAGCCCCCATGATCCAACACGCGAGATCGACATCGGCATGCAGCATCTGCAACAACGATCCGCCACACGCGGGCAGCCAGCGATGCGTACGCACCAAGCCAGGAATGCCGAGCTTGCCCGAGGCCACGACATCGTGCACCGAGCGATTCGACGGCAACGAACGGGCCCCACCCAAGCACAGCAGCCGCAGACCCCGTTCACGAAAGTGCTCGGTGGCCTGCGCGAGATCGGTGGGCGCGATCGGCGGTGGCGAGGCGATCAGACAATGTTTGCCGTAACCGAGCAGTTGCTGCCACTCGGCAATCGTCGGCGGCTCGCCCGAGTCATGCACAATCGCATCGCACTTGTCGAGGTGCCCGGCGAGGTCTGCGACGCGCTCGACGGTGATGGCCAGCGGCGCATGACCGACACGCGGCGCGATTCGTTGCCAGTCGGCGCAGCGATCTGAAGCGGCGATCAGCGCCCAGCGAACGATCATAGCGGCGAAACTCCGCGGAAGAGAAGCACTTCCCGCATTGTCGAGCGACGCTTACCGGGCGTCAAGCAAACCGGAGATTCCACGCCTCACGCAGGGTGGGTAGCGTTGGCTAAAGTAACAGACGCGAGTGGTTTGGCACTCGGTTGTGAATTACGGCCTAGTGCTTGGGTGACGGATACAACCGGTGGCATTCATGCGCGACGCGGTTCATAATGTCGACGAACATGCCGCATGGGCGGCGGTCAACTCTGACGACCACTTTGAGACGCTGCCAATGCGATTTTCTCCACCACTTACGATCATTCTCGCCGCTTGCTTGACGCTGCTGACGAACGCGGCAGGGTTTGATCTCCGTTCGGCCCACGCTCAAACCACGGCGACGGCGACCGATTCATTGCGGCTCACGTTGCCGCCGCAGACGTATGCGGTCGTTGGACAACCGTTCGTGATTTACTACGACAATCTGATTCTGACGCAGTCGCCGGACAAGTATCGCTGTCGCTTCACGCTTGAACGCGCTGGCCAAACACAATCGCTGGGGACGCACGAAGCTCGCCACTGGAGCTTCACGCCCGAGGCCACGCACGTCGGCCAGTTCACCCTGCGGGCCACGCTCGTCGACACGGCCGACCAAACGCTCGGCATGGCGCAGACTCGGCTTGCCATCGCGCCTGCCACCGCAGGCGCGGAGCGCTCGCTCTCGCTGCTCATCGTGGGCGATAGCCTGACGCATGGCACGATCTATCCGAACGAGCTGGCCAACTTGCTATCGCAGCCGGGCAACCCAACCTGGAAGATGCTCGGCACGCACAAGCCACCGACGATCAAGCCGGGCGTGGCTCACGAGGGCTACGGCGGTTGGACGTGGGAAGGTTTTGCGACTCGCTTTGTGCCCAAGCCAACCGCAGGTCAACCGAAGTTGAATAGCAGCCCGTTCGTGTTTGCGGACGAACAAGGGAAGCCGCAACTCAAACCCGGGCGATACTTCGACGAACACTGCGGCGGGGAACGGCCCGACGTGATTACGTTCCTGCTGGGGATCAACGATTGCTTTGCCGCCCCGGCCGACGACGCGAAGTTGCTCGACGAGCGAATCGACGCGGTGTTCCAGCATGCCGAGACCTTGTTCACGGCGATGAAGCAAGCGGCTCCGCAGGCGACGTTGGCCGTGTGCATCACGCCGCCGCCGAACGTGCGCGACGGCGCGTTCGAGGCGAATTACAAAGGTAAATATCCGCGCTGGAATTGGCGCAAGATTCAACATCGATTGGTCGAACGACAGATCACCCAGTTCGGCAACCGCGCGAGCGAGCGGATCGTGCTCGTGCCGACCGAGTTGAACGTCGATCCGATCGACGGCTATCCTGAGAACAACGGCGTGCATCCGAACGCGGTCGGCTATCGGCAGATCGCCGAGACGATTTATGCGTGGCTCAAGTCGCGGTATGCCGAATAGAATGGCTCGTTCCAGCTGACCGGTTCGCCGAGTCGTGTTCTGTGCCGAGTCGTGTGCCATGGCCACGTCTGCGTGGCCATGCTGTGTTCGTGAGGATCGAAAAGGGGCGGATCATGCAGTCGCCAGGCTCGGCAAGTAACTCGGAAAACTCACAGCAAGCAACGTCGCTGAGTCTGCTGCTGAGTGCGCGGGCACAGGACCCGCAAGCGTGGGAGCGATTGGTGCGGATCTACACACCGCTCGTCGCGTACTGGTGTCGGCAGGCGGGACTCGACGGCGCGGACACGCAAGACTTGACCCAAGAAGCGTTCACCGCCGTGGTGCGGGGCCTGCCGACCTTTGAACGCGACGGCCAGGGGCAATCGTTCCGCGGTTGGCTGCGGACGATCGTGCGTCACCGACTGATCGATCGCTTTCGCGCCGCCGAGCAACGCCCTCTCGCCACGGGCGGCACCGAGCATCACCGTCAACTGGCCCAAGTTCACGATCCGCTCTCGCTCGACAGGGCCACCGACGAACCGCTCGAGACGGGTCTCGTGTTCCGCGCCGCGGTCGATATCATTCGCGGCGAGTTCGAGGCCCTCACGGCCGAGGCGTTTTGGCTGACCACGGTCGACAGCCACTCCCCCGCCGACGTCGCCACTCAGCTCGGCATCACGACCAACGCGGTTTACAAAGCCAAGAGCCGCGTGCTGCGGCGGTTACGCGAGGTGCTGGAGGGGTTGGAGTGATGATCGGACGCCATTTAGCCCACGGTGAATACACCGTGGGCCGGCCCCTCGATCGACTTCGTGGAGTTTCCACAGGTGGACCGCAAGACGAGAAGCGTTGGCGAATCGATGCAGCTTCTCCCCGCGTGTATTCACGCGGGGCTAATCAATCGTTCGCGGCTTCTTCCAACGTCTGATAGATCGGCAAGTGGCGGTAGTACACCTCGAGCATGAGCAGGTGCATGCAGGTGACGTAAATGCGTCCGCCGTCGCGGCCCCAGCGGTCGGGCACCGGACGGAGCGGATCCCAACTGCCACGCAACTCGGTGTCGCGCACCTGAGAATCGATCAACAACGAGCGTAGCTGCCCGTTCCAAGCGTCCCAGTGATCGCCTTGCATCTGGAACATGACCTGCGTGGCGTAATACCAGTAGTACGCATCCCGTTCGCCGTAGGGAAACCGGCTTGAGGGCGTGCCGTAACGCGGCAGCAACTCGCGTATCCAATCGGCGCCGGCGACCATGTTTGGATTGTCTTTCTTCCAGCCGCTGTATTGCCGCATGAGCAGCGCCTCGGCCGTCATCACATGGCTTGGCTCGCGCTGGTCGGCCTGATCGCTCCGCGGACGATACGCATAGCGCGACGGATTGCCGCCCGCCCCTTGGGCATGATTGAGCCACTTCTCGACCAACCGGTACGCGCCGCGCGGCACCTCGAGCCCGGCCAACTCGCCGCTCTTGAGCGCCATAAGCTGCCAGCCCGAGACACTCGTGTCGCTGCCGAAGCGTGGTCCGTAGCGCCAGCCACCTTCGTCGACATTCTGGCTCGATAGGATGAACCGCAGCGCGTTTTGAGCCGGGGCTTTGATCTGGTCGTCACGCGACATGCCGAACGCTTCGCACAGCGCGATGGATGCCATGCCGTGACTGTAATACCACAGCACATGCGGCTCGGCACCGGTCGGGTTGTCGCGGCGGAAGAACAAATCGCCGTTCGATTTTTGATTCGTGACCAAGAAATCGATGCCGCGCTCGACCACGGCGCGATACTTGCCGTCGGTGTGCGTGTAGCCCGCGCCGAGAAACGCGAGTAGCGCCAAGCCAGTAGCGGCGGTGTCGCTTTGCATGGCACCGACGCCCGAGTTCGGATAGTTGCGGCCTTGGTCGAAGGCATGCAGACTCCAACTGCCATCGGTCGACTGATGTCGCGCGAGGAAGTCGAGACCCAACTCGACGGCGCGTTCGGTGTCGGCATTGCCGCCCAGTTTCTGAGCGATCGCGGCACGACCTTCGCGGTCCCGTTGCTTGAGCCCCAGCACGGCCAAGTCGCGCACCTTGCCGTCGATCTGCGGCGAGCCACCCGTCCGTTCCAGAGGCACACGCGGTGTCGACGACGCGACCACGTCCGACTCGCGGGTCGCACGGCGCAGTGGCTGGCCCAGCTCGACGGTCGGCGCGGGACCGGTGCCTGCGAGACCCTTGGGCAGCATCGCCGGAACGCCGGGGCGATCGTTCGCTTTGCCAATGTTCGAGGTCGCCGGTCCCAGCGTGCTCGGCGGACCACCGGCGGTCGCGGCTCGGCCGGGCGTGGTGACATTCGGTTGCGTGCCACTGCCGGCCACAGGAACGTTGATGGCGTTGGTGCCCGGGACGTCACTCGTTCCGCCCGGTCGGTTCGATCGGCCAAGCATGTTGCCCGTGCCTGCGACGTCGACGCTCGGCAATGGCGAGCCGCCGGTGTTGTCGCCGCGCGGACCGATGCCCGTGGGGCGACCGAGTCCTTGGCCGGTCAAGCCGGTTGCGCTCGGATCGCCGCCGCCACCGGGAGCCGCGCCGGTCGCCAAGCCGGCGAGCGACGGTTGACCCGCGCCGGTGCCACGCTGCGTGGCGCCCGACAAGGCAGGATTCAAGGGAGCGTTGCCGGTCCCACCGGTGCCGCGACCGCTGCCGAGTGGTCCGCCGCCGGTGCCACCCGATCCGCCGTTGTCGACGGCTCCGGGAATCGACGCGACTTGCGTGCCGGTGACCGTGTTGGATTGTGTGTTCGAGCGGCCGACGGGCCCCGCGCCGCTCGCAGTGCCCGGCGAGAGCGACGGCGTGTCGCTGCTTGAGCCCGGCCGACCCGTGACGGTCGACGCCACCGTGACCGGCCCGGTCGACCCGGCGGGATCGGCGCTCGTGGCGTTCGGTTGACCCGAGGCGGCTCGCGTAGCCGTGCGGCCGACGTTAGCTACGCCGCTCACTTCGACTGGAGCCGGATTGCGTGAGCCGGCCGAGTCGGGATTCGCGCCGCCGGTGATGGGCATCGCCGCGGCGTCGATGCCGCTGGCGTTGGTTGTGCGGTTGGTGTCGCTGCGAGCGAGCGCCACGGCCGTGCTGGTCGTCGAGCCCGGCGCGGTGGACGTGGCCGAGCGCGTCGCTGTTGGCTGACCGACCGACACACTCGGCGTGTTCGACGGCGTGGCGCTGGGCGAGCCGCTGGCTGCGGTCGAGTTGGCCAAGCTGTTCACCGACTTGGCGGCGTTCGACTGAGCCGGCTGCGGATTGTTCGCCTGCGTGCCTCGTGCCGCGCCCGGAGCCGCCGAGGGGACGTTGATATTCGACTCCAGCGGTGAGTTGCTCTTGAGCGTGCGTGCTGTGTCGAGCTTGGCGATTTGATCGACTTGCGGTCGCGCATCACTGCGACCGGGCGCGTTAGCCCGGGGTACGTTCACCTGCGGAGTTTGCAGCTGCGGCGCCTGCGGTGTCAAAGCCGGAGCGGCGGTCGCGCCGCGCACCACATCGCGCACTTGCGACTCCATCGTCCGCGGCTCGGGGTTCCGGCTGTTGGCCGGACTCGGCGCGGCAATTTGCGGTGCCGGCGCGAACGTGTCGCGCACTGTGCGTTGACTCGACGCCAACTGCGGATCGTTCGTCGGTTGCCGTTCTTGCGGCGTGCGCTGCGTCGGCGTGGTCAAACTTGGCGCGGGACGATCGGGCGTCTCGGTGGTCGGCTTTTGGTTTGGTAACTGCGGCGAGTTTTGTGTCTTCGTCACCTGCACTTGCGGCTGCTGTTGCGTCGGTTGCACCGGAGTCGGCTTCGCCTCGGGCGTCTTGACCTGCATGTTCGGTTCGGGCTGACGCACCTGCGGCTCGGCACGCTCGGGCAACTGCATCTTCTCGGCCTGTTTCGGATCGGCCTGCTCGCTCTTGGTCAACTCGATCGGCTGTGGGTCAAGCTTCGGCTCTTGCTTTGGTTCAACCGGCGTTGGTCGCTTCGTCGGAGTCGGTGTCGTGGCAAGTCGTTCGAGCTCTTCCGTCACCTCTTTGGGCAGATTCACATCAACCGGCTTGGTGAAGAGGGTCGGTTGCGTCTCGCCCGGGGCTTGCTCTTGATAGTCGGGCAACGTGACGGGCAGCGGTTGCTCGCCGTTGTCGATCGGGCTGGGGGTCTCCGTCGCCGAGACGAACGACATGTGCTGCATCACCACCGACGCGTTGACGTGCAACAGCAGACTGACGAGCGCGGCCAACTGCACCCGGCGTTGTTGTCGCGGCGTCAGCAGCGCGAGCAACCCGGCGGTGACGACCACGATGCCGCCCAAAATGCCGAACTGCACGAGCGCCGCATGCTGTCCCTCGGGCGACTCGAAGTCGGCGCGACCGGCGATCATGCCGGCGACAAAACCCGCGAGCACGATCAGTGCCAGGTTGATGGGCCACATCTGCTCGTCGAAGAAACTCGGTCGGGGACCGGTTCTCGGCGGCGGGGCGGCATTCGCGGGGGCGTCGCTCATAGAGAGAGAATCCTCGTCAGGCTCACCTGCACGTAGACGTTAGTGGGGCGGTGGGTAGCCGAACTCGCCAGAGTTCGGGAGTCCTTTCGCGGGTGCCACTACCCGAACTCGGGCGAGTTCGGCTACGGTGCAGTTCACGGTTGCTCAACTTTCACTGGCTTGCGTCGAGGTGACTCGATAATCGCGGATGCTGGCCTTGTTGCACATGTCCATCACGGCCATCACATATTCCCACTGACAACGCTTGTCGGCCCGAATGATGACCGTCTGCCGACCGGGGTTGTTCGCCTGGGCTTGTTGGAACGCTCCCAGAAGTTGATTCGGATTGAGTTCTTGCGCTGCGATAATGTACCGGCCGTCGTGCGTCACGTTGACGAACAACTCTTTGGGCCGCGCGGTCATCGGCATCGCCTCGCTGGCCTGCGGCAGCACGACGTTCATCTCGCGCTCGGCTTCCTCGAACTTCGTGGCGACCAAGAAGAAGATCAACAGCAGGAACACGCAGTCGATCATCGGCGTCATGTTGATCGCGCTGAGGACGTCACCGCGATTGGGAATTCGCACAGCCATGGCAAGCGGGTTTACAAGGAAACAAAGGCACCGGGGGTCCCCTGATTGTATCCGGCAGCGGGGTCGCGGCAGAGGGGAAATGCTCGGACGATCGATCAAAACCGGCAGCTGCGAGCGCGCGGAACCGAGTTCCCGCCTGAGTCGGATATCCACCGGCCTATTCGCGAAGGAGCGAGATTTTATTCCCGGCGGAAGCAAAACCTGGTGAGACCGGCGAGTTTACGGCGACTGGAGAATGGCAATCATTCCGCCATCGGCTTAGGATAGTCAGCCGATTCGCTTCTTGGTTTCGTGAGCCCCTCAGCGTCTGGGAGTTACGCCATGTCTCGTCGTTTATCGGTGGTCAGTTTTGTACTGGGGTTCGCTCTGCTGCTGGGTGCCCGGCCCGATCGAGTGACCGCCGACGAGGCCGCGGCCGAGGCCAAGTTCATCGCGATGCTCAAGAACGCCACGCTCAAGGGGACCTGGGCTCCGGTCCAGCAAGGCAAGCTCGGCGGCGACAAGGGAAACGACAGCTACCGGATCGCGCGGGCCGAGAAGATCGACGACACGAAATGGGCCATCGTGTCGGTCTTCAATGTGCAGGGCCAAGCGGTCGAGTTCCCGATCTCGGCCACGGTCAAGTTCGCCGGCGACGTTTCGATCCTGTGTCTCGACAACGTGCGGGCCGGGCCGGGTAAAGCGAACTGGTCAGCCCGCGTGATGTTTCACGACGACGTTTACACCGGCCGCTGGTGGGAGACCGCCCAACGCGAGCACGGCGGCACGATTGCCGGAACGATTACACGCGAGGGGAAGTAGGGAGTGGTTGGTGCTTGGTGCTTGGTTCTTAGTTGGTAGACATTGCTCAATCGACAGACCCGCGCGGCTCGCTTGCGGTTTCGCGCCTCACGTATTCACAACCAACAACCAAGCACCAAGCACCACGAACCCAAACTTACTCACCTACTCACTTCGTCCCCCTACCCCGCGACTCGTTCCACGGTCGCGGCGAGAACGCTGCGATCGAACGGCTTGACGACAAAGTCCGACGCGCCGAGCCGGAACGCTTCTTTGAGCACATCGGTCTGTTCGAGGGCGCTACAGACCACGATCTTGGCACTGGGGTCGGTCGCGACAATGTTCTTGAGCGCGTACAGTCCGTCGGTCTCGGGCATGACCAAGTCCAACGTCATGGCCGTGGGATGCAACGTGGCGTATTTCTCGACGGCATCGGCACCGTTAACCGCCTCACCGACCACGGTCCAACCGGCAGTCGTCAGCGTATCACGGATCATCTGCCGCATCAGCATCGAGTCATCGGCAATCAAAACGGTCTTGGACATGACAGGTCTTCCTAAGCAGAAAACTGGGTGTACGTGACGTTCTTAATACGGTTGGTGGATTCAATGTCGGCACAACTTGATCAGAACGAGTTCGCGGGCTCGCCGGCTCGTTCGACCAGCACCTGGGACGTTTGACAATCAATTTTGACGCGACGTCCTTTGTTGCCGCCGACGCACTGGGCGATCAGCGTCACGTCATGTTGCTTCAGTTGCTCGAGCACGGCCCGCACATTCTCGTCGCCAATTTGCAACGGTCCGGTGGTGTTGAACATGTTCGCCCCACCCATGATCTTGGCGGCGAACCGCTGGGCTTGCGGCTCTTCGCGTCGCATCATCTGAATCAAGAGCGGGATGGCGGTGTCTGCGTACTTGGCTGCGTTCGGCACATGGCCGCGCGACGACGGCAGCACGACATGCGCTAGCGCCGAAACTCGCCATCGTGTGCAATACATGAACACCCCCAGACACGAGCCCAAGACCGTGGTCAACGTATCGCCGGGGCGGCCAAGCGCTGCTTGACTCATGCCAACCGAGATCGTCGATCCTGCAAGGGCGGTAGACACGGGATGCTCTCAATGGGGAAAACGATGTGAAGGGAAAGGGGCTAATATCGAATGTCGAAGTTTGAATGACGAATGCTCAAATGACGAAGGATTCCACGAACTTCGTCATTTAAACTTCGACATTCGTCATTCTTCTCCAGTGGGCCTCGCGGACTCGACCCACCCTACATGCTAACTGTGTCGGTACTCATTCACGGCTTGATCGAGTGCTTGTCGCAAGGCGGCGTCGGGGACGAAGTACATGCTCCACGGCAGGGTTTCGTTGCCGTAGCGAAAACTCGTGCGGCAGACCAGTACGTTGTCGCCGTTCATCGCCTGCGCCATGAGCGCTTGTTCGAGCACGCAGGCCCCGAAGTCCTCGATGAACTGTGGCGGACCGGGGATCAAGCGGCGTTTGACGCTGTGTGTCAGGGCGTTGACGTACGCACACGCCAGGATATTGCCGGTCTCCATGAGGCCCGACTGCTCAAGCTCGCTCCAACCGGGGCCTGTCCCTTGAACGCCGATCAACGCCTCGCACATTTGTCGACCGGCCGGCTCGGTAAACGCCAGGATCAACTGTCCGCCGAGCTCACCACCCATGGTCAGCACGATGAGCGTCATGAGCTCGTCGCCCATCTGCACCTCGGGCAGCAGCGCATCGAGCGACGACTCGCACACGTCGTCGAGACTGAGCGTGACGCGACCGGCGCTCCAGCGTTGCATGGCCGTCGAGGCCTCGCGGGCCGCCGGGCCAAAGATCGCGCGCAAAGCGTCGGCGCGGTTGGTCGAGTCCATCGTTACGTGAGACATGCCTTGGCTCCTGATTGGCGACGCAGGTGATTGCTGTGAGTGGCCATGCTGGCCAGCGCGTTGGGATCGAGAATCAGCGACACGCGACCATCGCCCAAGATACTGGCGCCGGCGATCCCTTCGACGTTGCGGAAGTTCTCGTCCAGGCTCTTGATGACGATGTCGCTCTCGCCGATGAGATGATCGACCGCGATGCCCAAGACCTGATTGTGGTCGGCGCTGACAATGACCACCGTGGTCGAATCGTGTGTCGTTCGGCCGTACGACGATTCGCGCGACCATTGGAACAGCTCGTCGAGATTGACGATCGAAATGACTCGTCCCCGCACACAGGCCGTGCGGAGACCCTGCACGGTCGGCTGGTTGTATTGCCGCAGATCGACGATCTCGACGACCGACTCGATCGGCAACGCAAAGACTTCGCCGCTGACCTCGGCCAACAGGCTGGGCAGAATCGCCAACGTGAGTGGCAGCTTGATCGAGATCGTCGTGCCGACGCCGAGTTCGCTTTGCAACTCGACGGTGCCGTTGAGCTGCTCGATCTTGGAACGGACGATGTCCATGCCCATGCCGCGGCCCGAGATCTCGGTGACCTTTTCGGCAGTGCTGAAGCCGGGGGCCCAGATCAACTGCATCGCTTGGTGCGGCGTCATGCGCTCGGCGTCGCTCGGCGCGATGATGCCCTTCTCGATCGCCTTGTTCTTGATCTTCTGCGGGTCGAGGCCTTTGCCGTCGTCTTTGACTTGAATGACGATCGAGTTGCCGCGATGGAAGGCGTCGAGCGTGATCGTGCCTTGGGCGGGTTTGCCGGCGGCGAGACGCGCCTCGGGCGACTCGATGCCGTGATCGGCCGAGTTGCGGACCATGTGAATCAGCGGGTCGCTCAACTCGTCGATCATGCGCTTGTCGAGTTCCGTCGACTCGCCGTGGATCGTGAGCTGGATGTCTTTGCTCGTCATGCGGGTGATGTCGCGCACCACACGGCGGAAGCGATTGAACAACGGGCCCACGGGGACCATCCGCATGTTCATCACGCTCTTCTGCAGTCCGTCGGAGACCCGTTCGAGCTGATGCACGGCCTCGCTCAGATCGTTGACAGTCCCGCGAACCTTGATCAATTGCTTGACCATGTTCTCGACACGTTCGAGCTCGTTTTGCAGATGCCGGGCTTCGCCGCGTAGTTGTTCGAATTGCTCGCGTGCCGAGGCATCGTCGAGCGTTTGCAGGTTGTCGAAGAACCGTCGCATGCGATCGCAGGGGGCGAGCGCAGCGCGGCCCGAGGCGTTGTTCGAGACCAACGTTCGCAAGCCATGCTCGACTCGGTTCAAACACGCGCCGTTGATGACCAACTGCCCGGCCAGATTCATGAGCTGATCGAGACGCTCGACATCGACGCGCAGCGTCTCAGTCACCTTGGCGGCCGGTTCGGTTTGTTTGTCGGCAGCGGGTGCCTCTTTGGCGGTTTGTCGTTCGGCCGGGGCGGTGGGATTCTCGACCGTGGGGGCCAGCGGTGTCGGAGTGGCCAGCGGCGACACAACCGGCGGCTGCTCAGCGACGGTCTCGGCCGCAGCGGCACGCTCCCAGGCGGCGACCGCTTCGGTTTGGATCGAGACGACGCCCGTGATCGTGAGCGGTCCCGCGACTTGCTCGGCCGACTTGTCGGTCATGCAGCCGAACAGGATGAACGGAATGTTGTCGAGGTCGTCGAGTTGTTCGACCGGCGGCTCGAAATGAAACACCGAGCCCAACAGCGTGAGCTTGTCGTAAAGCAACCGTGCCTTGAGTCCGACGAGCGGCAAGCCGGGCTGCATCGTCGCGATGCCCACGACACACGGCATACCGACGGGGGCCAACGACATCGTGGTCGCGAGCAGCGCCGCACAATCGATCTCGACCGGTGACGCTTTCGCAGCCGGATCGTTAATCAAGGTGGGAGTGGCTGCCTTGGGTTGCGGATTCGTGAATTGCTCGATCGCGGCGTTCAATGCGATGACCATCGAACCGAAGCCGTCGGTGGTGGCGTGGCCCGCCTTGAGGCCATCGACGTACTCACGCACCACGTCGGTGAATTGGTACATCAGCTCGGTGTGGCCCGAGACGATCGTGCGACCGGCCGACTTGAGCCGTTCGAGCAAATCCTCGGCCCGATGTGCGACCTTGGCCACACGGTTGAGTCCGAGCGAGGCGGCCGAGCCCTTGAGCCGGTGAGCATGCAGCAACAACGTGGCGGTCGACTCGAGCGTGTTCGATTGCTCGCTGTTGAGCAGAATCTCGGTGATCGTGTCGAGCGTCCCTTGGGCCTCGTCGAAGAACATCGTCAGATACTTCGCGGGCACGTTCGGATCGTCGACAACCCCGGCCAGCGGGTCGACCACCGCAGCTTTGGGCGATACGGCAATCGGCGGCAGTACGGTTTCCACGGTCATCGGGACCTCCGGAAGGGTTGCGGCCGGGCTCGCCGTACGCGTCAAGATCGCCTGCATTTGACTCTGCAATTCTGTGAAGTCGATTTCCGCCCCACCCTGCGTCAGTCGCTTGACCATCGCCAGCAAGCGATCAGCGCCCGCGAACAACACCTCGACCACGGGTTGATCGACGATCAGCTTGCGTTGCCGGGCGGCATCGAGAATGTTTTCGAGCTTGTGTGTGAGCAGGTTGATATCGTCGAACCCGAACATCGCGGAGAGCCCTTTGAGGCTGTGCATGCCGCGAAACATTTCGTTGAGAAAGTCGAGTTCGATTTCCCGCACACCCGCACGCACCAAGCTATCGAGCTTCAACATGTTCTCGTTGAAGCGGTCCAGGATCTGGCTGGCCTCGTCGAGAAAATCGGCGAGGATATCGTCCAGATCGAGGCGTTCGTTCGTGTTTTGAGCCGTCATGATGGCGTCCTACGGGGTACCGCTCGGGCGTTAATCGTCGCGTCGGTAAAGCCACGGTTGCAGACGCGTCAAGCTCCGCAGCACATCGGCCGTGCCTTCGGTCGATGCCGAGTCCGTGATCAAGTAGCCGCCGGTCTTGAGTACTTTGCGGACATGGCCGAGCACCGTGCGTTTCGATTCGGCGTCGAAATAGATCATCACGTTCTTGAGCACGATCAGATCGAACGGCGCTTCGGTGAGCGGCTTCATCAAGTTATGCGTGCGGAAGGTCATCAGGCTGGCTAGCGTCGGCTTTGCCTTCCAGGAACCATCGGGCTGATTGACGAAGTAGTTGCGCTTGGCTGCGTCAGGCACGAGGTTCATGGCCCGCGCGTCGAACGTGAGCTTCTGTGCCTGGGCGACCGCGTCGGCGCCGATATCGGTGCCGAGAATCTGCACTTTCCACTGCGGAAAGTCAGGCAGTCCAGCACTGATGCAACAGCCGATCGTCGTGGCTTCGTCGCCAGTGCTGCACGCGGCAGACCAGACGCGATAGGTTTTTGTGCGTCGGAAGGCACGCGCATCGGCGGCGGCCTCCTTCAAGCCGTGGTCACGCAGCCAGTCCCATTGATTCTGGTCGCGGAACAGATACGTGACGTGAGTCGTGATCTCTTGCAGAAAGCTGACCCACTCCGGGTGCTGCTGCCCCACGGTGCAAAGCAGTTTGTAGTAGGCGTCGAAGTCGGCGAGATTGGTTTCACGCAGCCGGCGTCGCAGCCGATTGGTCATCAACGTCTTCTTCTGCCGCGGGATCCGCACGCCCGTGGTGCGATAGATCAAGTCGCAGAACTTGTCCATCTGAGCGTCGGAAACTTCAGCGACTTGGGCGAACGACATGGGAAGCTGCGGGTGAGTAGGTGAGTAGGTGAGTTCGTGAGTAAGTGTGGGGCGAAACCGCAAGCGAGCTACTAAACTCGCCAGCGTCGGAGGGTCGAGACCCTCGCTTGCGGTTTCGCGCCGCAACGGCTCTGGATACACGCTCGACCTGGACGCGAGTGTGGCTCGCGTCCAGGTCGGCGAACGGACATCGATCGGTCGTGGCTTAGCCTTCGACCTTGAAACGCTTGACCAACTCGCGGAGCGTCGCGGCTTGAGCGCCCAACTCTTCGCTGCTGGCGGCCATCTCTTCGCTGCCGGCGGCGACTTGCTCGGTCACCTGGCCCACGTTCTTGATGGCACTCATGACTTCGCGAGCCGTCTCGGCTTGGGCGACAGTCGCCGTAGCGATCTCGCCAATCTTGTGGGCCGTGGCTTGCACGCCTTGGATGATCTTGCTCAGCGCGGCACCGGTCTTGCCGCTGAGGTTGGCACCTTCATCGACGCGCTTGGTCGACTCTTTGATGAGCGACGAGATTTCCTTGGCGGCAGCGCTCGAACGCTCAGCCAACTTGCGGACTTCGTCGGCGACAACCGCGAAGCCCAAGCCGTGCTCACCAGCGCGGGCGGCTTCGATCGCGGCGTTCAAGGCCAACAGGTTCGTCTGGCTGGCGATCTCGCTGATCACTTGGATGATCTCGCTGATCTGCTCGCTGCTGGTCTTGATCAAGTCCATGGCCTGGACCGATTGTTGCACGGCCTTGCCACCTTCTTCGGCCAGCTCGCTAGTCTCGCGGGCCAACTTGTTCGCCTCGCCGGCGCTGGTCTTGACTTGCTCGATCGAAGCGGCCAAGCCTTGGTTCGAGGCACTCATTTCCTCGACGGCCGACGCTTGGGTCTGAGCACCCTGAGCCAGCGTCTGCGAGCTCTCGGCAATCAGGCGAGCACCTTCGCTGAACTGAGCGGCGCTCTCGGTGATCTGGCCGATCATGCCTCGCAGGTCGGTCAACATCTTGTCCAAGCTGCCGGCCAACTCGCCGACCGCGTCGGTGCCGCTGACGGTGATGTTCTTGGTCAAGTCGCCACGAGCGGCGGCGTTGACCACCTTGAGCAGATCGTCGACTTTGTTACGCAGCTCTTCGCCAGCGATGCGTTCACGCTCTTGTTGCTCCTTGACGCGTTGCTCCATCGCGAGCTTCTCGGTGATCACTTCCCAAATCACCATCGGGCCAGCGTACTTGCCCTCGGCGTCGTACATGGCGTTGACGTTGAGCGCCAAGGTATCGGTGCCGACCTTGATGTTGGCATTGTGCGGCAGATTGCGCGGCTCGGCGATAATCCGACGTTGGTGCGACGGGGCTTTGTGGAACACGTCCATGCTGCCGCCGACAATGTCCTTAACCTTGACCGGCAACTGGTGCTCGATCGCCTTGAGCGTCCGCTCCGACGACGGGTTCAGGTACACGATCTTGCCTTCGGCGTCAGCCAACATCACGTTGACCGGCACGTTCTCGACGATCGCGGCTTTGGCCAGCGCGTCGGTCTTGGTTTGCAGATCCTCGAACGTCTTCGAGACCAACTTGCCCACGCCCCGCAGAGCGTTCAAGCGACCCGCCGACAGATCGAGCTCTTCGGTCGTGAAGAAGTCCATCGTGCCGACGACGTTGCCTTTGACCGTGATCGGGAAGCAGACGCCTGACTTGACGCCAGCGCGAATCGCGACCGGAGCGCGGCAGCAATCGGTCATCTCGCCAATGTTGCGGGTAAAGAACAAGCTGCGTTGAGCCCAGGCGCGGCCCGAGAGCCCTTCGCCTTCGCGGAAGCGAGCAGCGGCGGTGACCCGAGCAAACTCGGGATTCACCGAACCCGATTCGAGCGAGAACTTGAGGCAGCGTTCGTTCGTGTCGAGCGTCCAGTACGACGCGTAAGCCCAACCGAAAGCGTCGCGAATCGTGTCGAGCGCGACGCGGACAGCGTCGTTGGTGTTCTTGGCCGTGTTGAGGCCGTCTAGAATGCGGAACAGCGCCGTGGTGTTCTCGTTGGCCTCGTCGATTTGGGCCTGAGCTTCGGCGGAGACAATTTCAGTCGAGTCGAGTGTGGCAGTTGCCATGGTTCTTGGATCCTAAATGGGGCGTGGGGGATATGTGGTGGGAAAGCGTTGGATCAATTTCGAGCGAAATACACGTTAGCCCGCGGCGATCGCCGCCTCGGGGGCGCTGAGAATCTTGTCGATATTCAACAAGATCAGCAGCTTGTTCTCGAGCCGGACCAAGCCGGTGAGATACTCTTGGCCCAAGGCCTCGACCGTGAGCGGCGGCGGGCAGATGTTGTTCTTCGTGATCCGCAACACTTCGTTGACGGCGTCGACGATAATGCCCAGCGTCTTGCCGCCGACGTTGACGACCATGATTCGGGTCTCGTCGGTCGCGGGCTCTTCGGGCAAGTTGAAACGCAAACGCAGGTCGAAGATCGGAATCACGGCCGAGCGCAGATTGATCAAGCCCTTGATGTACGGCGGCGTCTGCGGAATCCGCGTGATCTCGCCCATCAGGATGATCTCTTGCACCTTCGTGATCTCGATCCCGTACTCTTCCTGCGCCAAACGAAAGCTGACCAACTGGAGCGAGCCAGCGGCCTCGCCCTGACGGGCATCATTGGCGGCGGACAATGTCGCGGTTGACACGGTCGAGTTCCTCTTCAGTTCACGGGAAGGAGAGAATTGGCAAACGGGGATGCACCCCGGTGTGCGGTTGAACTCGATCCAACTCGTGATCGAAAGGCCGTACCACAGGGCTCACAAACGTAGGTCAAAGTTTGGAATCTCGGTTTGACTTCGCAGATTTGTGGGGCCTGGGGCTTACACCCCGCGCTCGATTGCGCGTGAAACCCCTTAGCGCGACTTGCTCGCAACTTGTGAACGGTGCCCTGGGCATCAGGGAGCGATTACATTTGCGGGGCAGGTCAAAAGCCACCGCAAAACACTGCTGTTTTTGCGTTCCGCGCGGCAATTCGGAGGGACAACTTCCCCGCTTCGTCGGGGCACCTTTGACTGTAGATTCGGTCAATCAGGGTGGTCGGTTGTGCGTCCCTTACTCGCTCGCACAGTCAAACCGCGGTCGGTACATTGGCGGTCTTGAACCCCTGCCAAGAAAACCTGAGTTCCGGTTATGCCGATCAAGCTGGTTATGCATCCGCCGATTGATGACGCGCGGCTGAGCCAAGTTCGCGCCGCGGCGCAAAATGCCACGGTGGTGAACGCGGCGACGCTCGACGAGGCCCTGGCAAACATGCCCGACGCCGATGCGTTCTTTGGCAAACTCACGCCGCCGCTCTTGGCTGCCGCGACCCGGTTGAAATGGGTGCAATCGCCGACCGCCAGTCTGGAACACTATGTGTTCGACGCGCTCGTCGAGCATCCCTGCACACTCACCAACATGCGCGGGCTGTTCTCCGACGTGATCGCCGATCAAGTGTTGGGCTACATCATCTGTGCCGCCCGAAATCTGCATCTGTACATGCGGCGACAGCTTGAGCGGCGTTGGGCACCGGTCGGCGGCGAGATGTCGCGAGTTAGCTATGCGGTCGGGCCGGGCGTGGTGAGTTCAATCGACATCGCGCATCGTCACTTGTCGGATCTCACGGTCGGTATTGTCGGCCTGGGGGCGATTGGTCGCGAGATTGCTCGACGAGCCGCGGCGTTTGGCATGCCTATCGTGGCTGTCGATCTGCAAACGGACGACAAACCGGTCGAAGTGCGTGAGCTGTGGCCGATCGCCGAGCTGCCACGATTGCTGGCCACGAGTGATTTCGTCGTGATCGCCGCTCCGCACACGCCCGAGACGGCCCAGATGTTTCGCGCCGCTCAGTATGCGCAAATGCGGCAGTCGGCATGGCTCATCAACATCGGTCGGGGCGCGATCGTCAATCTCGACGATCTCGTCGCGGCTTTGCAGTCGGGCACGATTGCCGGTGCCGCACTCGATGTGTACGAAACCGAGCCGTTGCCGGCCGAGCATCCGTTGTGGGGTTTCGAGAACGTGATCCTCACGCCGCACGTGGCGGGTTACTCGCCGCGGATCGCCGAGCGGCACTTGGGTGTGTTGCTTGAGAATGTTCGGCGTTTCACGTCAGGGGAACCGCTCATGAACGTCGTCGACAAACGGGCCTGGTTCTAGAGTATCCAGCACGCCCCGTGTGATGTGTGCTGGAACCGACTCACCACAACTCTTGGTTCTCAAAACTCACTAAACTCATCAACCGCCATCACACGGCGTGTGATGGATACACTAATTGGCTCTCCATCTCGACCTGTCATGAACTCAACGCCTGAATTGCTGGCCGCTGCGGTTGAGTTGCATCGAGCCGGTCAGTTGGCCCAAGCCGAGCAGGTGTATCGACACATTCTGGCGGCAGATCCGCAAGTCCCCGACGCGTGGCATTTGCTGGGAGTCATTGCCCATCAAAGCGGCGACCACGCGGCGGCCTTGGAATGCATCGGTCGCGCGATCGCGCTCCATCCGCGCGACCCGGCGTACTACGGCAACCTGGGGAGCGTGCTGAACACGCTTGATCGCAATCCCGAGGCGGTCGCCGCTTTCGAGCATTCGCTTGCCCTCGATCCGCAGCAACCCAAGCCGTGGTTCAACTATGGCAACGCTCTGCGAGCCTTGGCGCGGACCGACGACGCTATGGCCGCCTATCGGCGCGCGCTCGCGCTCGCGCCGCCGTATGCCGAGGCGCACACGAATTTGGGCGTGCTGCTCCGCGAGCAAGGTCAGATCGCCGCAGCGGTCGAGCATTATCGCGCGGCGGTCGCGGCTCGGCCCGACTTTGCCCCGGGGCTGTTCAACCTGGGGAACGCACTGCAGGCGCTCAGCCTCGCGTCGCCGGTCGAGACGCTGTCGCTGTACGAGGCCGCGGTTCGGTTGCAGCCCGACTATCACGAAGCGCACACGAATCTCGGCGTGTTGCTCAAGCAAACCGGGCGACTCGACGAATCCGTGACCGCGTATCAAGCCGCTCTGCGTCTCAACCCGACTTTTGTCGAGGCGCTGAGCAATTTGGCGGTGGCGTATCAAGACCTCGGGCTGCTCGCTGATGCCCGGCGGACGCTCGAACAGGCGATGGCGCTCGATCCCGACTTCACCGAGATTCACAGCAACTATTTGTTCATTGCCAACTACTTTCCCGAGTTGAGCCCGCAGCAGTTGCGCGATTTGCACGTCCGCTGGACCGACACGCAGGTGCGCGGCGTTGAGCCGTGGCAACTGCCGTCTCGCGATCGACGACCGGATCGCCGGTTGCGCATCGGTCTGGTGTCGCCCGACTTGCGGATGCACCCGGTCGGTCGGTTCATCGCCGCGTGGTTCGAGCATCATGACCGGACGCAGTTCGAGACGTTCGTCTATGCTGACGTGCAAAGGGCAGACGATTGGACGGCGTGGTTGCAAGCTCGCGCGGCGATCTGGCGCGACGTGCGGCATTGGAAACATGCGACACTTGCCGAACAAATCGTGGCCGACGAGATCGATGTTCTGGTCGACCTCGCGGGCCACACGTCGCACAATCGGCTGCCGGTGTTTGCGATGCGACCGGCTCCCGTGCAGATCAGCTACTTGGGCTATCCCAACACGACCGGGCTCACGACGATCGATTATCTCATCACCGACGCGATCGCCGATCCGCCCGGTTACGAGAGCCATTACACCGAGCATCTCCTGCGGCTCGAGCCGGGCTTTACGTGTTTCTATCCGCCCGAGGTGTCGCCCGACGTGAATGAGTTGCCCGCGGGCGAGTCGGGCATGATCACGTTCGGCGGCTTGCACAACCTCGCCAAGCTTAATGACGACGTGCTTGATCTGTGGGCCGATTTGTTGCGCGCGACGCCGAACTCGCGGCTGCTGCTGGTTCGTGACGCGCTGTGCGGTTCGGCCAAAACTCGCATCAGCGACGCTCTCGTCTCACGCTGCATCGACGCCACACGGTTCGAACTGCGTCACGAGCTGATCGGCGGTCATCTCGCCGCGTACAACCAGATCGACATTGCTCTCGATACGTTCCCCTGGAGTGGCCACACCACTGCCTGCGAAGCGCTGTGGATGGGCGTGCCGGTCGTGACTCTGGCGACGGACCGTCACGCCGGGCGGATGGTGGCCAGCGTGTTGCACTCGATCGGCCGCGACGCGTGGGTCGCCACGAATCGCGACCAGTATTTGGCCATTGCCCAGCGACTAGCCGGTGATCACGAGCAACTCGCCACTCTGCGTCGCAATTTGCGTCGCGAGTTGGTCGCCTCGCCGCTTTGTGACACCGTCCGATTTAGCGATCAGCTCGCGGGTGCCTTTCGTCAAGCGTGGCAGTCACTTTAGCCCCGCCTGAACACACGCGGGAAGCATTTGGGCATCGATTGACGCCGTCGATACCGCAGCCGATATTGATGCTACCGCTTCTAGTCAACTAGTGAGGCTGCTCATGCTCATCGCCGCAGGTCACCGTTCTTATCCCTTTCAAGCGTCTCGCCGCGTATATCGCCTTGTCACGTGGTCGTTGATCAGCGTCGGACTGTTCATCGCCGTTGGTCCTGCGTCAATCTTCGCCGCGCCAATCGGCAAGCGGCCGAACATCGTGTTCGTCATCACCGATGACCAAGGCTATGGTGATCTTGGCCGCCATGGCAATCCGATTCTGAAAACTCCGAACTTGGACAAGCTGTACGACGAGAGCGTGCGCTTTACGGACTTTCATGTCAGCCCGACCTGCTCGCCGACGCGGTCGGCGATCATGACAGGCCGTCACGAGTTCAAGAACGGCGTGACGCATACGATCCAAGAACGCGAACGGCTCACGCTTGGTGCGACGACCATCGCTCAGTTGCTGAAACAAGCGGGCTATCGGACCGGCATCTTCGGCAAGTGGCACTTGGGGGACGAGGATGCGTATCAACCGGGCCGACGCGGCTTTGACGAAGTCTTCATTCACGGTGCCGGCGGGATCGGGCAAACTTATCCCGGCTCGTGCGGCGATGCCCCGGCGAATCGCTATTTCGACCCGGCCATCTTGCACAACGGCGTCTTCGAGAAAACCTCGGGCTACTGCACCGACGTGTTCTTCAATCAGGCGATGAAGTGGATCGAACAGGCCGATGGCCAAACGCCGTTCTTCGCCTATATCGCGACCAATGCCCCGCACGCGCCGCTCGATTGCCCTGAGCGTTACGAGGCGATGTACCGCGGTCAGGTGCCCGAGAACGTGGCCAAGTTCCTGGGCATGGTGACCAACATCGACGACAACATCGGACGTCTGCTGGCGAAGCTCAAAGAGCGCAAGATCGATGAGCAGACGCTCGTGATCTTCATGAACGATAATGGCGGCACGGCGGGCGTGAATGTGTTCAACGCCGGGATGCGCGCTCAGAAGGGGACGCCGTATCTGGGCGGGACCCGCGCGATGAGCTTGTGGCGCTGGCCGGGCGTGTTGCAGCCGCACGACGTGTCGCAGCTTGCGGCGCACATCGATTACTTCCCCACGCTCGCCACGTTGGCCGAGGCTAAGCTGCCGCCCGAAGTCACGAAGCAAGTGGAGGGCTACAGCTTGCTGCCGCTGTTGCGTGGCGAGAAGGTCGAGTGGCCCGATCGGATGTTGTTCACGCACGTGGGACGTTGGCCGACCGGAGCCGCAGCCGAGCACAAGTTCAGCAACTGCAGCGTGCGCTGGCGGAACTATCACTTGGTTCGCACCCGACCGTTGAACAATCCGAAGCAAAAGAACAAGCAAGCGCCGTCGCCCGACAGCGGCTGGCAACTCTATGACGTGAGCCGTGACATCGGCGAGCAGCAGAACTTAGCCAGTGAGCAAAGTGACATTGTCACGAAGCTCACGGCAGCCTACGACACTTGGTGGCAGAGCGCGCTACCCGGGATGGTCAACGAACAAGCGGGCGCCGACGCTCCGAAGATCAACCCGTTTCACGAGCGGTATTGGAAGCAATATCGCGGACCGGGGCCCAATGGCGTCGCTCCCCCCGCCGGATTTCTGAGCGGCAATTGAAGTGAATTTGCCGCAAGGTAACGCCCTGTACCGCTCCAGGGCCGGCTGCCAACGTTGCGAGCCACCCAGCCGTCACAATCGGCCCGTGTTCGTTGAGATCGTCCTGGTGCCGAACTGTTTTCACCTTGCAGATCCTGCCCGGCTAATCATGCTCGGGCTATGGACACTTCATCCAACTTCTCGCCGCTGCCTAAACTGGCCCGAGCCGGTGACGTGCTCGTGGTCGACCGTCGTGAATCGAATCGCGAGACGTTCGCCGCGGTGCAACGTGTACGACCGGTGATGGCGGACAACTCGATTCGCCCCGGCCGATTCGTGCGTTGCCACGATCTCTCGGACCAGGGGATCTCGTTCTGGTCGCCCGAGTCGTTTCTCACGGATCGCTTGGTGGTTACGTTCGAGCATGAAGACTCGCCGCATGACCTGAGGCTCGAAGTCTGCCACCAAACGGCGATCACGTGTCTGCACGAGCCGCTGTACCTGATCGGCTGCCGCTTCTTGCCGCATCACGCCGCCTAGTCGCATCGGCAGTCGCTAGCCGAGCTGCACTTCGTCGCCGACGCGGATCGTTCCGCCCATGCGCTCGGGGGGCAGTCGCGTGTTGACCGACAGCCGATAGTAATGGTCAAACCGCTCGCGCGGGACTTGCGCTCCGAGCGTCGCTTCTCGCTGGGCGGAAAACAACTTCGCAAATGACGGCGTCACCGCGCCGGTCATCGGGTCACGCGTGGGGACCGCACAGCGTTGACACGGGTTCACGCCGAGCAACATGACGGGCCCGATGTGAAACGGCGTGACGACGCCCGTCGGTCCGATGAGCCGGTCCTCCCAAAAGGGTTCGTCGCCGTCGATTTCTAAGTTGGCGCGAAACCGGCCGCGCACTTGATCGACATTCAAGCCCGGAAACCAATCCGCGACGGCCTGCAAAGACGCGGTCGCCACGATGGTCGGCCCCGGCGAATCGAGATCGTCGGGCCAACCGCGCTCGGGATTTTCGATCAACCGCACATGCTGGCTCAGTACCGAACCCACGAACTCGAGCA
This sequence comes from Planctomycetaceae bacterium, assembly GCA_016794255.1. GTDB lineage: Bacteria > Planctomycetota > Planctomycetia > Pirellulales > PNKZ01 > JAEUIL01. Next base: position 25,836 of record JAEUIL010000231.1, read on the forward strand.
ACGCCGCGCGGTCGGTTTGCAGCGAGAACGTCTGCCACTCGCCCCGCTCGCGATCGCACAGTTCCACGACGCTCGCGGTGAGTTGAAACCGAGCGTCGAGCCGATGAATTGCCACGCAACGTTTGGCGGTGACGACTTGATCGTGATCGTCGACGAGCGCCCAGCGACGGTCGTCGGCCAAAGCGCCCGAGGCGAGCACGCGAACCGTTTCGAGCATGACGCCCGGCAGCGATTTGATCGGATAGACGGTGATGCGAGCCAATCGTGGCATGTTTGGCGCTCTAGGTCAGTTGAGTTTTCAACCACGCTACCACACCCTCGGCCGTGGCGTGATTCGTGGCGAGCGGAATGTCGTGCACATCACAGACCCGCATGAGCGCCGAGATGTCGGGCTCGTGAGGTTGGGCGGTCAGGGGATCGCGAAAGAAAAACACGGCCCGTACCTCGCCGGTCGTGACTCGGCCTCCGATCACGAGATCGCCACCCTCGGGCCCATGCGCGACGCGCTCGACGCTGAGCCCCAGTTCTTGATTGAGCATCGCGCCGGTGGTGCCGGTCGCCACACAACGACAACGTTGGAACAGTTCGAGATGCCGCCGCACGAACGCGACCATGGCGGACTTTTTGCGGTCGTGGGCAATGAGTGCGAGCATGGCGACAACTTCGTTCGATGACGGCAGTGATAGCACGACGCCGGTTCATTCTCGCCTTTCTCCCGCGGCACGCAACCCGCGTTGGGATCATCGCACGATTGCTAGCGTGATTGGCGGTGATCGACCTTGACCGGATGTGGGTCAACTCGTAGTTTGGCCCCGCTTTTGAGTTCAATCCGGATTTGCAGGGAGGCACCGGCGCATGTCGATTTCGCAAACTCGTTCAGTCGAGAACAAACCCACCAGCGACACGCTGCCCGCTGTGCCGCTGTTCGATAATCGTCGTCAGTTTCGCGAGTTGGAAGCTGAACTACTCGCTGCGGTGACCCGCGTTTCGCAGTCGGGTCAGTACGTGATGGGCCCCGACTGCCAGCAGCTTGAGCAGCGATTGGCCGAGTTCTGTCGAGTGCCGCACGCGTTGGGTTGCGCCTCGGGCAGCGATGCCTTGTTGCTCGCGCTCATGGCTCTCGACGTTGGCCCGGGCGACGAAGTGATTTTGCCCAGCTACACGTTCTTCGCCACGGCCTCGTGTGTCTCGCGGCTGGGTGCCAAGCCGGTGTTTGTCGACATCGATCCCGAGTCGTTCAATCTCGACCCGCGTGCGATCGAGCCGGCGATCACGTCGAATACCAAGGCCATCATTCCGGTTCATCTCTACGGTCAATGCTCCGATATGACGGCGATCGCGAACATCGCTCGACCGCGATCGTTGCCGGTGATCGAAGATGCCTGTCAGGCGATTGGTGCCGAGCTGTACGGGCGACGTGCCGGCGAGCTTGGCGACATGGGCTGCTTCAGTTTCTATCCGACGAAGAATCTCGGCTGCTTTGGCGATGGCGGGTTGATCACCACGGTCGAGGACAAATTGGCCGAGCGGCTCAAGTTGCTCCGGGCTCATGGCATGCAGCCGCGTTACTATCATCAGGTGATCGGCATCAACAGCCGGCTCGACTCGATTCAAGCCGCGGTGTTGAACGTGAAGCTCGGTTACCTCGACGCTTGGACGATGGCCCGGGCCGAGCGAGCGCATCAGTACGTCGAACTGTGCCGCGACGCGGGGCTGGACCGAATTGTATCGCTGCCAATCGTGCAGCCGGGCCGACGTCACGTGTGGAATCAATATGTGATTCGCGTGCCGGACGGTCGTCGTGACGAGTTGCGGGCCTACTTGAGTGAACGCAAGATCGGGACCGAGATCTATTACCCGGTGCCGCTCCATCGCCAACAATGCTACGCCGACTTGGGCTACGGCGAAGGGAGCTTGCCCGAGACCGAACGGGCAGCCCGCGAGACATTGGCGCTGCCGATCTTCCCCGAGCTGACCGAGAGCGAGCAGCAGCGCGTGGTCGACGAGATGGCCAACTTCTTTGGCTGCCGCCGCACGGCGACCGTGGGCAAGCCGCATTTCATCTCGCTGGCCAGTCGCGCCGAGATTCGCACGGCACCGTAGTTAACGCTC
>JAEUIL010000434.1 GCA_016794255.1 Planctomycetaceae bacterium
GCGATCTCGGGTGGCCCGTGTCAGAGAGACGTGTGGCTATCGAGCAGGCCGCCCAGGGCGTCTGCTAATGCCACACATTCCTTTTGAGCTTCGCACGTGGTGTTGCTCATGCCATAGACGAGCGGCATGTCGGCCTGATGCAGCAACTCGGCCGCGACTTCGATAGCTTCGTCGAGCGTTGCCTCTTGGCCATCGACCAAAGCGTCGGGATAGTGCCGCTCGGCCGTGTGATTGAGGAACCACGCCGTGCCGAGCACACAGGCTTTGTTCGCCTTGTGGATCCGCACTTCGTCGTGATGCAACTGGATATCGTCACACACGCAACCGCAGAACGTGCAGGTCGCGTTGTCGATGATCTTGAGTTCGCTCATGGGGGGAAGTGGTTGGTGGGTGGAGAAGGGGGGCTTGGTTCGTGGTTCTTAGTGCTTAGTTAAAAGGTCGTGGTCGGAGCGCCATGCTCGTGGGACTTGAACAACCAAGCACCAAGAACTAAGCACTAAGAACCAAGCACCAAGAACTTTCCTCACTATCCACTCTTGTCTTCACATTTTATTTCGTCCGAACCGGACGAGGGGACGGTGAACACTCACCCCAAGGCCCGGCCTTGGTAACTACCACGCACCCGGCGCGGCATGAATCGCCCCGGCTCGACTTCGGTCCACGGGGCGACATCGCCCGACTCCACCTCAACGGTGAAGTGCGGCGTCCCCGGGCCGACGAGTTTCGTTTCGCTCGATTCTGCGGACATGTTTCGTATCCTTGCGGACAATGCACTCACTGCGGCACGACTTCGACTTCCCAACCTTTCGAGGTCGGCATGCCGGTGCCATCGGTCACGCCACCCATCAGTCTACACGTCGGCGGACCGTAGGGAATAAAGATCATTCCCAGCGGCACCTTGCCCGACTGACAGACAAACGTCGCCTCGCCGAACTCGGTTCGCACCAGGGCGGTCTGCCCCTCGGCCAAGCCGATCTCGGCCATGTCCTCAGCCGCCATCGTCATGCTATTGGTCAGAGCTTGATACTCGGGCGAGTATTTTCCCACGTTGATCAGCTTGCCCTGATCGCTGGATCGCGACGAATTGAGGATAAACCGTTTGTTGGACATGGGTTACAGCTTGGAACGGCGGGCGATGACGGTGTGCCGATTATAGTTCCCGCCGGATCGGGGGGCAACGGAAGAGTAGGCGGTGAGCGGTAGGCGGAGGGCAGTAGGCAGTAGGCGGTGAGTAACGGAGTGGGATGATGGCGGCTGAGGGCGTGCGCGGTGCGGCGGGGGTGGAGGAAGTGATATACTGCGAGCGGGCGGTGGGGCCGGGGCCAACGGTGAGCCGGACTCTCCGCAGCCCGATTCCGATGCGTGACAAAGCTGCGAGACGATGATGACGCGAAAGTGGAGTCAAGCGACCCCGGCCGAGGCGTATGACGAGGCGTTGCGCCGCATCGAGCAAGTCCGCTCTGCGGGGGGAACCCGGCTCGATCTGCATGATCTGCCGCTAGCGAGTATCCCGCCGGAAATTGGTGAGTTAACCGGCTTGGAGTGGCTGCTGCTGGGTATCTACAAGCTTTGTGAGCACGCCGATGCGATTCTGGATTTTGATTTTGAACGTTTAGCACTTAAACAATTCTCTGACCTAACTTCTCTAAAGAAATTGACGACGCTACACGTGGTCGATCTTTCGTGGTGTACGCAGATCACGGACGTGTCATCGCTCGGCATGTTAACGCAGCTAAGGCGACTATCTCTTTCAAACTGTTCACAAATCATGGACGTGTCGCCGCTCGGCATGTTAACGCAGCTCACGCACCTCGATCTTTCACACTGTTCACAAATCACGGACGTGTCGCATCTCGGCAAGTTAACGCAGCTCACGCGACTCAAACTTTCGGGCGATTGGCAGATCACGGACGTTTCACCACTCAGTAAGTTAACGCAGCTCTCGCAACTCCATCTTCGTGGCTGTTCGCAAATCACGGGAGTGTCGCCGTTCGGCAAGTTAGAGAAGCTCACGCAACTCGATCTTTCTGAGTGTACGCAAATCAAGGATGTGTCGCCCCTCGGCGAGTTAACGCAGCTCACGCACCTCGATCTTTCGTGGTGTACGCAAATCACGGACGTGTCGCCGCTCGGCAAGCTAACGCAGCTCATTCAACTCAATCTTTCGTGGTGTTCGCAAATCACGGACGTGTCATCGCTCGGCATGTTAACGCAGCTTAGGCGACTATATCTTTCAAACTGTTCACAAATCACGGACATGACGCCGCTTGGCAAGTTCACGCAACTCGAGCAAATCAATCTGTCGGGTTGTCCGCAAATCACAGATGCGATGCTCCTAAGTAAGTTAGTGCAACTGAAGCAAATCGATCTTTCGGAGGAAAACGGAATTACCGATCCTACGCCCCTGATAAACCTTTCATCACTTAAGGACTTAAAGCTTAATCACCGCGGGGACTGTGGCTCATTCGCCCCGTGGCGTGGTCTGTTGGACCGGTTAGATGACTTGAGTCTTGCGGGATCTCGATTCCCCGATTTACCCGCCTCGTGCTGCGTTTGGGAGGCTCTCCCGCACGTGCGCGCCCACTACGCCGATTTGGATCACGAAGCGACACTCGATACCGAACTGAAGGTGTTCATCCTTGGGAATGGTTCCGTCGGCAAGACACAGCTCTGCCGACGACTTCAGGGACTCGATTTCGATGATTCGATCGAAACGACCCATGGTATCCAACTCGGGCATTGCAACCTGGACCAGTTCACTTGGCCGGGGCATACCGACGCTGCCAAGGTCCGGCTCAACCTGTGGGATTTCGGCGGCCAGGATATCTATCACGGCTCGCACGCCCATTTCATCGAGAGCCGCTCAATCTTTCTCATCCTCTGGACCCCCGAGACTGAAACGGGCGAGTACGTCGATGGCCACGGCCTGAATATGCGGCATCATCCCCTCTCGTATTGGCTCGACTATGTGCGCACTTTAGCGGGCGACGCCTGTCCGCTGTTTGTGGTGCAAAGCCAATGCGACGAGCGCGCGACGGAGAAAACTCCGTCCCTGTCGCACTCGGCCCAGATGCCGTCTCCCAAAACCTTTGCCTGTAGCGCCAAGACCGGTCGTGGGCTTGATACGTTGCGCGGTGTGTTGCGCGACGCCACCCGCGATCTGTTTGAGCGCGAAGGCGTGACACCGCTGGGCGGCGGACGCCAACGGCTACGCATGAAACTGCGCGATCTCGTCGAGCAGGAATCGCTTCTTCCAGCCCCACAACGGAAACATCGCACGATCGACCGACAGACCTTTGCCGCGTGGTGCGGTGAGGCCAGCGGCATCAGCAACGTCGATGCGATGCTGAGCTTTTTAGACACCTCGGGAGTCGTGTTCCATCGGCCCGGGATGTTTCAAGATCGGATTATTCTCGACCAGAATTGGGCGTTCGAGGCGATCTATGCCCTGTTCCGCCGCGATGATTTGTTTCCGCGCTTGGCCCGGGACGGACGCTTTCGACTGGCCGATTTGGACCAAGTTTGGGAGAGCTACACGCGCGATGAGCGGAAATTGTTTCTCGATGTGATGCTGGAATGTGGCATCTGCTTTCGCGGTCGCTGCCTGAAAGAGAATGCTTACGATCATACGGATTATGAGTACATCGCCCCCGAGTTGTTGCCCGAGTGGCACGATGTGCGGCGCGAGCGACTACGGCGTTTGGAGGATAACGTTCCGACCGTCCGCGCCACCGCCCGCTTCGAGTTCTTGCACGACGGTGTGTTGCGTCGCTTGCTGGCAAAGAT
>JAEUIL010000306.1 GCA_016794255.1 Planctomycetaceae bacterium
ACATCGTGGGTCACCTCGTGCACCTCGCCCGAGGGTTCGATGCGATACACGGCCATGCGGTCCAACTCGCGCGGCTCATTGCCGAGGTACTTTGGATCGCTGAAGTAAATGCGTCCTTGTCGATCAATACAAATGTCATTCGGCGCGTTGAACCGCTTACCGCGATAGCCATCGGCCACGACGGTTTTCTTCTTCGTCTTCACGTCCCAACGGCTGATGCAGCGGCCGCCAAAGTTGGCTCCTTCGCAGGCGAGCAAATGCCCTTGGCTATCAAAGGTGAGGCCATTCGACTTGCCGCTGTTGTCGGTGAAAATGCTCGTCGAATTGGTCTTGGGGTCGAAGCGCACGATCAAGCCGCCGTCTTGACCAAACGGAATGTCGGAGAAGTAAATGCTGCCGTCGGGTGCTACAGCAGGGCCCTCGGTGAGACCGCCTTGAATGTTGGCCGTCCGGGTGTAAAGCAGTTCGAGTTTGGCATCCGGAGCGACGACCGACTCGCCGGTAGGAGCCGGCACATCGGCGGCCAATAACGGAACACTCACGACCAAAGCACAGAGCAGCGAGCAGACGCGAATCATCGGGGCACCTCCAGAGCACGATCAAACCGAACGGCACGACCCGACTAGAATAGCTGTCCCGAAAGGGGGAAGCCAGAGCCGAGCGCGTCGTCGCAGGGGAACTCCGGGCTATTTCGCGACGGTGACTTCGACGTCGTCAAAATGCACGTCACCCCCCATCACGCGAAACACGACGGTTGGCTTCGCAACGTGAAACGTGGGATCGGTCGCCTCAAGTTTCGTGGCATTGCCGATGGTTACCTGAACGCGATCACCTTCGGTCCGCAACTCGAGCGGAAACCAGCCGTCCGCCGGTGGCGCAAAGCTGCCTGTCGCGAGCGTTTCGTCCTTGGACTTGGCGTCGCTCTTGTCACGATGCTTTTTGATCTGAGCCGACTCGGGCGTCACGACCAACGAGTAAAGGTGCCCCTGCTTCTTGAGCGTGCCGGGCTGCGGATCAAAGCCGACGTGAAAAGCTTTGCCACCGGCAAACTTGGCCCGCAGTCGGACGACGCCATCTTGCATGGGAATTCGCCAGCGTGACGCGGCCGCATGTTCGTCGCTCTTCAACTCGCGCACGACAAGCACGCCCGCCTCGGGCTCCCAATGACCGCAGTTCACGCCCCAATCGCCGGGCCGCTTTTGGTCATCGAACGTCGCCAGGTGCTTGCGTGGCTCGGCCGCGTCGAGCCGGTTGTCCACGATTGCCAAACTCAAACCGCTACTCAAAATCGCCATGAGCCACAACATTCGCGACATGATCGACCTCTCGACATTCCAGCGTGTGATTTGAATGGTCCGCGTTCCCTAGCGTAATCGTTCGTGGCGAGTCGCGAAAGCAAGTCAGCCGGCAACCCGATTGTGAGTCGGCAAGCGGGGCAGACTGTCTGTGACAGATTGACTCGAACAGCCGAGATTACAGGCGGCAGCTCAAAAATGATTGGAATCAGGCGGCGCGTGCAGGTAGTTTAACGCTTCCTGCCGATGCCCAGCTTTCTCGCCGCGGAGATTCGCCCATGCCTACCTCGCCCGATCGTGGTCGACGTGATTTGCTCAAAGCCTCGCTCCTGGCCGCAGGAGCGTCGTCGCTCCCCAAGCTGACGCCGATCGCGCACGCCGGCGCAGCAGCGGCTTCCCGACAACCCGATCTGATTCGGCACGAAAATCAACGGCCCGGGCATACCAACTGGCAACTCACCCGCGTGCGGCTCGACAAACGCGATGGCTTTCGCACTCCGTGGATCGAGGGTTACTGTTCGCGGCAAAGCGTCTCCGCTGGCGAGTCGATCGACATCATGGTCAGCACCAATCCAGCGCAGCGATTCTCGATCGAGATTTTTCGCATGGGTTACTACGGTGGCACCGGCGCACGTTTGATGACGACGCTCGGCCCGTTCCAAGGCAAGACCCAACTCGATCCCGAGGTCGGCCCGCGGCGGTTGCGTGAGTGCCATTGGGAACCCAC
>JAEUIL010000307.1 GCA_016794255.1 Planctomycetaceae bacterium
GCTTTCAAAGCCTCTTGAGCCGACTGGTCCAACTTGTCGAAGCCCCCCTTCTCGTAGACTTGCTTCACCAAGCCGCTCAATGTCGGCGTCTCTTGCGGCACTAACTGCAACACGCGAATGCGGATCGCCGAGCCGTAATCAAGGTCGGCCTTCTCGTAAATCGAGCTGCGCGGCTTGGCGGGATAAATCAGGTGCGAGAACTTCGCGTTGTACTCGTACATCTTCACGCCAAGGAACACGCTGCCGAGCAAGAACGTGAGCCATAGCCACATCGTCGCCGCGCCTTTGTTGCCCAGCTTGGCAGCTTCAAAGCAAAGCACGATCGTCACGCTGGAGCAGATCAGAACGAACGTGTTAAACGCGCCGATCGGCTCGCTGAGGTGGACCATATTGGGCGTCGGCCACGTGATCGAACCGAATCGCAACACGATGTACGTGCCGATCAAGGCCGCGAAGAACATGATCTCGGTCGAAAGAAACAGCCACAGGAACAGCTTGCCGTTGCGAAGCGGCAGGGCCGGCTGATATTCGAGCTTGAGATGGCCGTGCCCCCCGCCGCCATGAGCGTCGTGATTGTGCGAGTGGCCGTGATCGTGAGTGGCGGTTGCCATGATAGGACGATTCCAATCGAGATGCGTACGTTAAACAAATGGCCCCAACATTAACGCCAACAACAATGCCGGCAAATAAATCAGCGAGGCTCGCAACAAGTAACGCGCCGACAATTCGGAACGCGAACGATAGAACCACAACGCCGCAGCGAGCTGCACCACGCCGAGGATAAACGCGATGCCCAAGTAAGCCGGGCCGGCACATTGCAGCACCGCCGGCAACAAGCTGACCGGCACGAGCGCTACGGCACCGCTGACGGCTTGCACACCGGCCCGCGTGCCCGTGGGATCGACGACCGGCAGCATCTGCATGTTCGTGATCGCATACTGATGGCGATAGAGCCAAGCGATCGCCATGAAGTGCGGGAACTGCCACAGGAACAAGATCGTGAACAGCACCAACGGTGCCAAGCTCCATTCACCACCCGCAGCAAACCAGCCCATCAAGATTGGCAGCGCGCCGGCGATTGCTCCGACCATCGTGTTGAGCGGTGACCGAGTCTTGAGCGGCGTGTAAATGACGACGTAAATGAACCAACTGAGTAAGCCGAGTAGTGCCACCGTCGGATTGACAAACCACGCGAGATACATCACCCCGGTCAAACCGGTGACGACGCCAAAGGCGGTCGCTTCACCGAGTCCAATACGTCCAGAGGGCAAGGGACGATCGGCCGTCCGGGGCATGCGGCGATCGAGTTCGATTTCAATGCACTGGTTCAACGCCGAGGCACTGCCCGCGACCAACGTTGTGCCCAGCAGTGCATGCAGCAGACTGCCGAGATCGAGCGCGTGCCAGCGGGCAACAAACGCCGCCACGGTCACGGTCACCAACTCCATGACGGCAATGCGCGGCTTGGTGAGTTCGACAAAATCCAGCACACGGGCCCAACCGACGCTCGGGGCAGGAGCGGCGATCGCAGGGGACTCGACTTCGGCGACATCGCACAGCAGCGTGCTCATAGCGAGGCCCCCAACGACCAGGAGCCGACCGAGACCACAGCCGCCGCCGGGCTGCGAACCGCCCGAAAACTCCGCACGGTGAGCAGTACACTGGTGGCGAAAATCAGCGAACCAAACGCGACATGCGCCGTCGAGGTGAGAGCTTGCGAATAGCTCTTGTCCTGCACGACATATGATGCCGCCCAAGCATAGTCGCGAAACCAGACCGGCCAGCCGTAATTGACAATCCACGTCAATAAACCGAGTGCGACTTGAGCACCGACCAACGTCGTCAAGCCAAGGGCAGGTCGGATCAGCCACGACTGATCGGCATGTTCACGCCGCACGCGTTGCAGGCTCAACATGGCATGCACCACCACGAGCACCGCTCCGACGATGTGAAACACGAGTAACACGCGGAACGTGGCTGCATCGGTGGCCGCCGTCAGATGACGCAGTTGCGTGCCGAGCACGATTTGCAGGTAGGCCAGGAACGACGTGATCAGCAACAGCCGATGAAGTGCACCGGCCGACGTGGTGGTCTGCGAACGAACCGTCGACCAACGCTGCGAAGTGAGCGTGGCGAGCACCACGGTCAAGGCGAAGAAGACCGGTCCCGTCGCACCGTGAAGTTGCGCGAAATGGCGAGCGTCCAAAACCACCCGCATCCCGCCGATGACCCCCTGAGCAATCACCAATGCTAACGCGGCCCAACAAACCTGCTGCAACCAACGCGGCGCGCGAGTGACCCATGCCGAGACCAGTAAGGCAATCGTGAGCATGCCGACCACCGCGCCAAAGAGCCGGTGGCCATGCTCGACCAGAATGTCGAACGGCCCAAAGAGCCAAGTCTCCCAGGGATACAAGAACATGTTGTATCCGTAGGTTCCCGGCCAGTCGGGCACCGCCATGCCGGCCTCGAACGACGTGACCATGCCGCCGACCCAAATCAACGGAAAGGTCGCGCAGACCAACACCACCGCCAGCCGGTGAGGCCAAGGACTTGCGATGGTGGTGTTGGGAGCGGACATGGAATCTCAATCAAAACGTCAAATACTCAATGCGTAACCGTCGCCTTAGTGGGCATGCTCGCCAGCCTCTTCAGCCTTGGCGTCTTTCGGCGGCACCCATTGCGGGTAGTAATCCTCGCTCGCATGCGGCGAGTTGTACTCGTAGGGGCCGCGATACACGATCGGCTGCGTGTCGAAGTTTCCGTGTCCCGGCGGGCTCGGGGCCATCCACTCCAGCGAGTTCGCTTTCCACGGGTTGCGACCGCACTTTTGACCAATGAATAAGCTGGCCACGAAGTTACCGATGAAGATCAACTGGCTCAGGCCCAAGCCGATCGCACAGATGGTCATGAACTGGTTGATCGGTTGCATGTAGGCAAACGATTCGTAGTGGTACGGGTCGGCCAAGCGACGGGGGAAACCGCCCGCGCCGAGGATATGCATCGGGTAGAACACGCCGTTGAAGAAGATAAAAGTCAGCACAAAGTGCAACTTGCCGAGCGACTCGTTCATCAACCGGCCGAACATTTTCGGGAACCAGAAGATGATGCCGGCAAACACACCAAACACCGTGCCACCGAAGAGCACGTAGTGGAAGTGAGCCACGATGAAATACGTGTCGTGGATCATGATGTCGACCGGCGTGGCCGCCATGAAGATGCCCGACAGACCGCCGATGATGAACATTGACACGAACGCCAACGCGTTGAGCATCGACGACGTGTAGTGAATCTTGCCACCCCACAACGTGCCGAGCCAATTGAACACCTTAATCGCACTGGGGAGCGCGATCATAATCGTGGCGACCATGAACATCGTGCCGAGCATCGGGTTCATGCCCGACATGAACATATGGTGCCCCCAGACGATAAATCCGAGGCCCGCGATGCCCGAGATCGAGTACACCATCGGCTTGTAACCGAAGAGCGGCTTACGCGCGAAGCAGGTCATGATGTCGGACACCATGCCCATCGCCGGCAAGATCATGATGTACACCGCCGGGTGGCTGTAGAACCAGAATAAGTGCTGCCACAAGAGCGGCTGACCACCGCCGGCACCCGCGCTCTCGTTGTTGACGATCAGACCTTCGGGGATGAAGAAGCCCGTGCCGACCAAGCGATCCATGACCTGCATGAAACCAGCAGCGGTGAGCACCGGCAACGCGAACGCTTGCAAAATGGCGGTGATGAACATGCCCCAGATGGTCATCGGCAGGCGGAACATCGTCATGCCGGGGGCCCGCATCTGAATGATCGTGGTCATGTAGTTGACCGAACCCATCATCGATGACACGCCGACAAACGTCAGACCGATCAGCCACCAGGTTTGGCCGTTGAAACTGCTCGGTGAGGCGGACGTGACCGAGGACAGCGGCGGGTAAACCGTCCAACCGTTGCCCGAAGCGCCACCCTCGACAAAGAAGCTGATCGTCATCGCGAAAAATGCCGGCCACATGAACCAGTAGCTGAGCATGTTGAGCGTGGGGAACGCCATGTCGTCGGCACCCACCATGAGCGGGATCAAGAAATTGCCGAACGCACCGGCCAAGATCGGAATGATTACGAAGAAAATCATGATCGACGCGTGCATGGTCGTGAGCATGATGTAGAACTCGGGGGCGATCTGGCCACCCTCGCCGGCGAAGAGCATCTTGCCGACCACGGGCATGTCGCTCCACGGCCAAGCGAGTTGCCACCGCAGCGCCAGCGCGAGCAAGCCGCCGACGATGAACCACAGTAGGGTCGAGAACAGGAATTGAATCCCGATCACCTTGTGGTCGAGCGAGAAAACGTACGTACTGATGAAACTGGCCGAGTGACCATGGCCAGCGTCGTCATGGGCGTGGGAACCGGCAACTGTAGCGCTCATATAGGCTTACCTTGGGAACGAATCCCGGTCTGTCGTGTGCGGGGGAGCGATCGAGCCACGAACGTGTCGCGGCACTTGCGTTACTTCAGCGTCTCTTGTCGTTGTTGGGTGTCGGCCAGCCACTTATCAAACTGGGCCTTGGTTTCTACCGTGAGCCGACCCTTCATCTTGTAATGCCCCCAACCGCAAAGCTCGGCGCAAACCAAGTCGTAGGTTCCTTGTTCGGTGGCGCGGAACCAGACGGGAATGGTCATGCCGGGGACGGCGTCTTGCTTGATCCGCAAGTTGGGCAGAAAGAAGTCGTGCAGGACATCCATGCTTTCGAGTTGCACCAAGATCTGTTCGTTGACCGGAATGTGCAGGTCGTTGACATGGTGGATGTCGTCGATCGTATCGAGCACGCCGTCCTGGCCGGGGTACTGAATCCGCCACTCGAACTGACGCGCCGTGACCTTGCAGGTCGGGGCCATGTCGGGCTTGCGGAGTTTAACATCGGCCCAGGCGTTCATCTGATAGATGGCGATGAACAACAACGTGGCCGCCGGAAGAATTGTCCAGACGATTTCCAGATTGTGCGAACCATGCGTGAACTGAACCGGATCCTTGTTCGTATCGTTGTCGTACTTCCAGAGAAACCAGAACAGCACGACCTCGGTACCGAGAAATACGAGTCCCGTGAGCACCAAGATGAAGTTGAACAAATGGTCAATCGTGTGACCATGTTCGGACACATCTTGCGGTAGCCACATGTAGCCGCTCATTCCCCACCAAAACACGCCAATGCCGAACACCGGCACGGTGAGGAACAGTAAACTCCAAAACTTACCCACGATATTCTCTCCCGCGCATTACATGCGGTCTTTGTGAACGGAGGCGTTGGTGATCGGACGCGAGTGCTTGGTGGTCAGCTCATAGGGGAGTGAGCGGACATAGTCGACGACCGACCAAATTTCGAGTGGTTTGAGCGTAGTCTTGCCCTCGGGCATCGGGCTGCCGTTGACACCAGCATGCACCCGACGATAAAGATCGGCCGGGCTGCGGCCGCCCCGATAAATGCCCAACCGCAGGTTACGCGGCTGCGCGATTTGCTCGGGCAAGGCGAAGAAAGGCATTTCGCTCTTCGTGTCTTTGTTAGCGACCCGACGCTTACGCTCATCGGCTTTCGGCTTGTTCCAATCATCGAAAAGCGGATCATCGACCGAGCCGTCACCCAAACCCGTCGGGCCGTGGCACTTCATACATTGTGCCCGGGGGCCCTTGAACACCGCCTCGCCCAAAGCGTGCCAAGCTGCTTCGTCCTTCTTGTTCGCCAACGCAAATGCGTCTTTGTAGAACTCGTCAAGTTTGTCGGCCTTCCAAGCAGCCACGTCGAGCTTCTTATCAATTGATTCCGGATAGGGAGCCGGGGCCACACTCGTGCCTTTGGCGGCGGCCCACATTCCAACCGGTGCACCGAGTTGCTCGACCAGCAAATCGCGCGTGATCTTTTCGTCTTCCTCGATCAAACCGGCGACCAGCGATTCGGTCTCGCCACGGATGCTGAGATACTTGACGTACTCGACCAACGCCTCGATCTCGTCGCTCGGCAACAGGTTGAAGGCGGGCATCGCCGTGCCGGGAATGCCGTTCCGCAGCACGTTGGCGAGATCTTCGTCGGTCGGTTTGACGGCTCGTTCGGTCGCCTTGAACTTGTAAACCCCGCGACGGTAATCACGCGGGTAAGGATTCAAGAACAACGCCGTGGGCCCCGCTCCATCGCCCGAAATGCCGTGGCAATGGACGCAGTGTTGACGATACAAGCCTTTTTGAGTGCCGTCGTGGTTTCCGCCTGTCGGCCCCGCGGCGAGTTGGATCTTGTCGAGATTCAGAACCTCTTTCGCTTCGTCGAAGATGTACGGCTCGTCGGGCGTGCCGAAGAGCGCGGTCATGCTGTTGACGAGCGTTTGACGCGCTTCGGGTTTGACATCCGAGAGTCGTTTGCCGTCGGAATTCAAGCGAAACTGCGGTGGCGCCCTGCGGCTACAGCCCGTCCAAATGGCAAGGCATGCCACAATGCACATGCTCAAACCGGGTCGAG
>JAEUIL010000312.1 GCA_016794255.1 Planctomycetaceae bacterium
TCGCGACAGTGACCAGCCTTGATTTTCTGTACCAGCGGTTATGAAGGTACGGGTTGGGTTAACGTTGCTTTCTCTTGGGTTCGCGTGTGCTGCTGGAGCGGAGGCTGAGGCGTAGCCGAAGCCGGAGCGGAAGCAGCACACTGCGATGCAAATTCCGACGGGGTCCGATAACCAAGACTACTGTGGGGACGCTCTTCGTTGTGTTCCTTCAATCGTCTGGCGGCGAACCAGCGGGCCTCGGCCAAGTTCTCGAACACCTCGATGTTCAACAGCTCATCGCGAAGTCGGCTGAAGAACGATTCAGCGAAGCCGTTCTGCCACGGCGAACCCGGCTCGATGTAAAGTATCTCCAGGCCGGCTCGCTCACCGTGACTGCGAATGGCTCTGGCGATAAACTCGGGGCCGTTGTCACTGCGGACATGCTTCGGGACGCCACGCGTGATGAACAAGTTCGTCAGCACGTCCACGATCCGGTCGGCCGTGATGCTGCGATCAACTTCCAAGGCCAGACATTCTCGCGTGTACTCGTCGGTGATCGCAAACCACTTCAACGGTTGACCCGTGGCTGTCCGATCGTGGATGAAGTCCCAGGTCCAGACGTGGTCCTTGTGCTCCGCGTGGCGACGAACACAACTATTGCCGTCGTGACCGAGACGTCGCTTTTTCACGGTTTTCTGCGGCACTTTTAGACCTTCCTGGCGACGCAGTCGATGAATGCGTTTGAAGTTCACGAAATGACCTTCCTGACGTAGCTTGGCCGTCGTAATCCGATAACCGTAACGCGGATACTTCGCCGCCAGTTCATGCAACCGTTTCACGATCTGCTCCTCCGCCGAAGATTTCGGACGCGGTGCATAGCGCTGCGACGACCGCGGTTGACCCAAGACCTGACACGCCCGACGTTGCGACACGGACCGGCACGTGCGTACGTGCTCGACCGCTTGTCGTCGCCGCGTCGGGCTCAGTAGTTTCCCTCGAGCGCCTCTTTGAGAATCTCTTTGTCGAGTTGTGCCTCGGCCAAGAGTTTCTTCAGTCGCTTGTTCTCGATCTCAAGTTCCTTGAGTCGCTTGGCCTCCTCGGCCTTCATGCCACCGTACTGGTTTCGCCAGCGATGGAACGTCTGCTCGCTGATCTCCAGAGCTTGCACAACTTGACCGATCGACTTGCCGGTCGCGAGCATCGCCTCGGCTTCACGCAGTTTCTTGATGATCTGCTCGGGAGAATGCTTCTTGCCTTTCATCGAAAGTCCTTTCGCCCAATTCGGGCCGTTGGACTCTCATAACACATGGATCAGGTTTCGGGGAGCACTCCAGGTAGAGCATGGTCGTCTTAATATCAGAGTGTTGGGCTAGCTTCTGAACCAGCCGAACATCGTTGGTCTTCCGGCCTAGGTGAGTCACGAAAGTATGCCGGATGCTATGAAAGTCCCGGTGTCGCCCCTGGGAGTCCTAGACAGGTAGTCCAGCCTCTTCGCAGTCCGCACGGATCAACTTTGCAGCGTTCCTTTGGGCCAAACCTGGTAGCATCTTCCGCGAGGTACCAGCCAAGAACCGGACTAGGCGGGACAGCAGAAGAGAGTTGATTGGCTACTTGGCTTTCTTGCCATTCTTGGTGTCCTGTGGTTTTACGATGACCAAGGGTGGCATAATTTCCAGACAAAACGAATCCGTCGTCAGACTAGCTATCTTGCTTTTCCATAAACCAGTGTTGGCAGCCATCGCGTACATCATTGCACGCTCATAGCCAGTCATGCGTTGATTTGTTCGTTCTGACTTCTCGGCGGTCGCGATCAACAATTCGACTTCGTTGGCCTTGAAGTACTTCGTGGTCGCTTGCGATTCTGGACTCTTGGCTTCTTTAAGTTGGCAAAGGGGTTGGCAGGCAACCGACTATGGTCTAGTCGCCAGTTGGTGAACGCGAGCATTGCGGCGATGTAATGGTTCCTAGTCTCTTCGGCGAGTCGTTCTTGGGGTTTCTTTGGTCCTTTGTCAATGATATTTTGCGGAATCCACGAACGGTGGTAGCGATCTTCTCAGCGTCGAACTGGTCGATGATCTTGATCTTGGTAGCTGAGATCGTAGGTTGCATCGAGGATCACGAGCGGTGGTCCATCCTGTGCGAGTGGTTCGAGTGCGGCAACCATCGCATTCTCACCAATCCTTACGCGAGTTGTGCTGAGTACGTGGGCATGTGCTACGAGCATGAATGGTTGCTGGTGGATCAGCAGTCCGGCACTTACGATGCAGTCGGTTCGTTTTGGTCCGGTGGTTTGAGATCGAGGATGATTGGCCCTTTGGCCCCTTTGAGTGCGTCCTTGCACTCGCGGGGGTCAGTTGGCCAGTGCAGCCACACCTCCTTGGAGCCAGGATCGTTTTCAGCGCTTGACGCTGGAAATATCTACGCCACACAAGGTGGCGATATTCGTCGAGGACTTCTGGTCCCTGAAGAACCGGGCGGCACGAAGACGGTGAGCTTTTAACTCAGCCCCAGTACCTTGGGGTCTCAGGCCCCTATTGCGTCGTCCCAGCAAAAGGGTTCCTTCGCCGCGCAGCCGACAAGAGGTCCCAGAGTTTGCGGATCGGCGGAAAATGGTGACGACAGAAATAGCAATCCCGTAACCACCAGAGATTTTTAGCAAGCGTTCTATTCTCGCAACGATCGGCAAACGCCGGACAAAACGATTGCCACGCTCATCGCTTCGGGACAGAATAAAGGTCCAACCTTGCACTTCCCGCCCGTGCTCGTGCTGCTCCCGTGAAACCCGCCTCGTTTATCGTCGTGCTGCTGCTCGCGATCAGTTTGTTCGCTGCTCTCGGCGGACCAGTGGCGATAGTGCATGCCGACGAAGTCGATCGTGCAGACCTGGAGCATTTCGAGAAATACGTGCGACCCTTGCTGGTCGAGCATTGTCAGGGTTGCCACGGTCCCAAGAAACAAGAGTCCGGCTTGCGAGTCGATTCCCGCGAAGCACTGATCCGCGGGGGCGACAACGGTCCGGCGATCGTGCCGGGCAAGCTCGACGAAGGGCTGCTGCTCGAAGCGGTGCGGCAGACCGGTTCGATTCAAATGCCTCCCGTCGGGAAACTCACCCCGCCGCAGATCGACGCCTTGGCCGCGTGGATCAAACGCGGAGCACCGTGGCCGGCGGAGACAGTTACCGCCGAGAAACCGTCGCGCGACAAGGCCCGTGAGCATTGGGCGTTTCAGCCGATCGCCGATCCCCCCTTGCCGCAGGTGCGTGACACAGCATGGCCGCGTGATCCGCTCGACTATTTTATTCTCGCCAAGCTAGAAGCCGCCGGGCTCGCTCCATCGCCACCTGCCGAGCCGCACGTGCTGTTGCGGCGATTGAGTTACGATCTGATCGGGCTGCCGCCCACGGTGGAAGAATTGTCGGAATGGGAAGAAAAGCTGAAAGCTGAAAGCCGAAAGCTAAACAACGCATCCAATCGCGACAGCGCAGCTTTCAGCTCTCAGCTTTCAGCTTTTGATTTCCAGCTTTCAGCTTTTGTCTCGCGCCTGCTCGCGTCACCGCACTACGGCGAACGTTGGGCTCGGCACTGGCTCGATGTCGCTCGTTACGCCGATACCAAGGGTTACACGATCTTTGGTGAACGCGAGTTCCCCTGGGCGTTCACGTACCGCGACTATGTCGTGCGGGCCTTGAACGCCGACTTGCCGTACGATCGGTTCGTGACCGAACAACTTGCGGCCGATTTGATCACGCCGCCGGTCGAGCCTTGGTCGCGCGCGGCGCTCGGCTTTCTGACCGTGGGACCGCGGTTCATCGACAACAATCACGACATCATCGACGATCGCATCGACGTCGTCTGTCGCGGGTTGATGGGCCTCACCGTGGGCTGTGCCCGCTGTCACGATCATAAGTTCGACCCCATCGCGAGCCGCGAGTATTACGGCCTGTACGGAGTTTTTGCCAGTGCGGTTGAGCCGATCGTGCCCCCCTTGATCGCGGCCGAGCCGACGAGCGCCGGCTATCGCGAGTTCGCCGCCGAGTTGGCTGCACGTGAGAAAAAGCTGAGCGACTTTGTCCAAGAACGACACGACAAGCTCGTGCGGGGTGCGCGTTCGCGCGCGGCCGAATATCTGCTCGCGGCTCATGCTCAACGAGGCAAGCCGCGGCAGGATGACTTCATGCTCATCGCCGACGAAGCCGATCTGAACCCGGCGATGACCGTCCGCTGGTTGGGCTATCTCGAACGAGCCCGACTGCGGCGCGATCCGGTGTTCGCGGCCTGGCATCGCTTTGCGGACTTGCCGCCCGACGAGTTTGAGTCGCGGCGAACTGCGGTTTTGGCCGAACTGTCGTCCGGCGTCCATGCGAATCCGACGACGGCGCGCATCGTGGGCCGGTTGGTCTCGTCGCCACCTAAGAATCTGGCCGATGTCGCCGCGGTTTACGGGAAGCTATTCGCCGAGATCGACGAGCGTTGGCAGACCTTGCAGCGTGAACGACCGTCAGTCACCCAACTCGCCGATCCTGTCGACGAAGCCTTGCGACAAGTGCTGTATGCCGCCGACGCGCCGCCGCAATTCCCCTGGCATCCCACGGGCGATCTCGAGTTGATTCCCGATCGAAAGTCGCAGGGAACTTGGCGCGAGTTGATGAAGTCGATCGAAACGTTCCGCGCCACGGGCCCGTTTGCTCCGCCGCGAGCCATGTCGCTGGTCGATCTGCCGCAGCCGCGCGAGATGCGAGTCTTTCTGCGTGGCAATCCGAACAATCTCGGCGAGCCTGCTCCGCGACAGTTTCTCGCGGCGATCAACGCGGCCGGACACAAGACGTTCACGCACGGCTCGGGCCGGCTCGAGCTTGCCCGGGCGATCACCGATCCACGCAACCCTCTCACGACTCGGGTGATCGTCAATCGTGTTTGGATGCATCACTTCGGTCAGCCGCTCGTGCGCACGCCCAGCGACTTCGGTTTGCAAAGCGATCCGCCGACGCATCCCGAGTTGCTCGATCATTTGGCGACGCGATTCATGCGGGCCGGTTGGTCGTTGAAGCGGTTGCATCGCTGGATCGTGGAGAGTGCGACGTACAGGCAGAAAGCTGAAAGCCGAAAGCTGAAAGCTGAACCGAGTACTAATGCGACTCAGCTTTCAGCTTTCAGCTCTCAGCTTTCTTCCGATCCCGACAATTTGCTGCTGACGCATTTTCCGCGGCGGCGACTCGATTTTGAACAGACCCGCGACACGCTGGTGTTTGTCTCGGGCCGATTTGAAGAGCAACTCGAAGGGCCGGGCGTGCGGGGCATGGTCGATGGCGGCTCGCGACGGCGGACGTTGTATGCCCACCTGGATCGGTATCAAGTGCCGGGGTTATTTCGCGCGTTTGACTTTCCGAGTCCCGACAGCACCAGCCCGCGCCGCGATACGACAACCGTCACGCCGCAAGCATTGTTCTGGATGAATCATCCGCTGGTGGGCAGCGTGGCGACGCAGATACTGAATCGGCCCGAGTTGCGGGATCCGAAGACTCAAGCACGTGTCGAGTTTTTGCATCGGCTGTTGTACGCACGCTCGGCTCAGCCTGCCGAGATCGAGTTGGCCGAGCGATTCCTCGGTCAGAATGCTCCACGACCGCGTTGGGAGCAGTATGTGCAAGCGTTGTTGATGGCGAATGAGTTGACGTTTGTGGATTGAGCACGAGTGCGGAATGCGGAATTCGGAGTGTGGAATGAACATTACCTGGCCGATGAGTCGCCGTGAGTTACTCGCCCGCAGCGGGCAAGGCTTCGGCATGTTCGCGTTGCACGATTTGCTGCGCAACTCGGGCCATGCTGCCGACACTCCGCGCTCGGCACTCCCAACTCCGCACTTTCCCCCGCGCGCCAAGCAAGTCATTCACCTGTTCATGAACGGCGGACCATCGCAGGTCGATACGTTCGACCCGAAGCCGGCGCTCGACAAGTACCACGGCAAACCGTTGCCCACGGGCAATCTGCGGACCGAACGCAAAACAGGCAATGCGTTTCGTAGTCCGTTCAAGTTCGCTCGCTATGGTCAGAGCGGGCTCGAGATCAGCGAGT
>JAEUIL010000338.1 GCA_016794255.1 Planctomycetaceae bacterium
TGGCTCGAATGCATTCGTTCGCGTCAGAAGCCCACCGCTCCGGCCGAGGCCGGCGTGGCGGCGGTGACCGGCGCCCATTTGGGGAACCACGCCTACCGTCGTCAGCAGCTCGCGCGGTGGAGCGAGTTCACGGCTGCCTAAGTTGACGAACTTCGCGTGTCACGACGGCCGCGTCCTCGTTACAATCGCGATGTTGGCCTTGATCGCAAACCCTCCGCGAGTCACCTCCCATGGAAATCCATCGTCAGGCGTCTGGCTACCGCCCTTATCCGCCTCCGCGCAAGAACGTCCTGTTGCTCAGTTGCATGGACCTGCGCTTGATCGATGATATTGTTCCCTTTATGGAAGGGGACAACCTCACGAATCGCTACGATCAGCTCGTCTTTGCCGGTGCCGCACTCGGTGTGATTCAGAAGGATCATGACTCGTGGTATGACGTGTTTTTTCAGCATCTCGACATTGCCGTCAAGCTGCACGATATCCACGATGTGTACATCATGGAGCATCGCAACTGTGGGGCATATGCCAAGTTCCTGGGCAAGAAGGGGAACTACGGCGACACGCAGCGCGAGCTCAATCGCGAAGAGAACGACCATCGCAAGTACGCGTTTCTGTTGCGCGACAAGATTCGCGCGCATTGTGCGAAGAAGATCAACGAGGGCGAAGACGAAGAGCTGTGGTCGGTCAACATCCGCTGCTTTCTCATGGATCTGCGCGGCTCGGTGTTGTGGCTCAAGGACGACGGCTCGGATGCCGATGTGTAACGCTCATAACTGCTCGCCGAGCCAAACTCCGGCCCGCAACGCGACCAGCCCCAGGGCGACGCTCGCGGTGATGTAGCCGATCGCCAGCCAGTGGTGATCGGCGCGCAGCAGTTGATGTGTCTCGAACTCGAAGGTCGAGAACGTCGTGAACGCGCCGCAGAACCCAACTCCCACGGCCAACCGCCATGCCTCGTGAGTTAGCCACGCTGCCTCAGTACTCGATGTGCGATGCGCGATCCACGTGAGCAGCCAGCCCAGCATAAAGCTGCCAACCACGTTGATCGCCAGTGTGCCGACGGGGAACGGACCCGTGAAGTACCGGCCCGACAGCGAACCCACACCCCAGCGCGCCAAGCCGCCGCAGGTCGAGCCGAGAGCCACGAGCGTGATTTGTGTGAACGGCGACATGCGAGACGACGGTCGAAAATTTGTGTGGCGCACTGAGTCAGTGCGGGAAGAACGGCGATGCGGTCTAGAACGCGAATCATACGAACTCTCTTTTAACTAGCCCAGGCCTTCGGGCCTGGGTTGAGTTCACGGACGGCTTACCCTCTACTTCAACTGTCAGCGGCGTGGGGTGGCGTGCGGGCGGTGATCCCAGGCCTAAAGGCCTGGGCTAGTCAAAAGCGGACGCGTCTCCAGTCTCGATCAGGCCCTGTTGCAGATTCATCGATCGGCCGAGACCGGCCTCGCTGCAGAGTAGCGATCGCGGCAACTTCGGGGTAGGATGCGGATTCATGTCTCCGTCCCGCCCTGGATTCTCGCCGCGATTATGACCGTCATTGCCTCGTCGATTGCCGCCGTCCATGTGAACCCTGCTGATAACGTGGCCATCGCCACTCGGCCCCTCGCTCAAGGTGAGCGGCTCGAGGCCGGTCCCTACGCGGTCACGCTCACCGGGCCGATCAAGATGGGGCACAAGATCGCCCTCGTCGGACTCAAGAAAGGCGAGCGGGTCATTCGTTACGGCCAAGTCATCGGCTTCGCCACGACCGACATCGCGCCGGGCGACTGGATCCACTCGCACAACTTGGCGGCCCAAGTCTTTGCTCGTGATTACGAGTACGCGACCGATATCCCAGCCGACCCGACGCCGATCACCGATCGCACGTTTCAAGGGTATCGCCGGGCCGACGGTCGCGCGGGGACTCGCAATTACCTCGCCGTGTTGTCGAGCGTGAATTGCTCGGCGCATGTGGCCAAGTTGATCTGCCGCAAGATCGAAGAGACCGTGCTGAAGCAGTTCCCCAATGTCGACGGCGTGATCCCGGTCATGCACAAAGGGGGCTGTGCCATGCAGTTCGGGGGCGAGGATCATCAGCAGCTGGTCCGCACCATGGCGGGCTTCGCGAAGCATCCGAATATCGGCGGCTATTTGATCGTCGGCTTGGGGTGCGAGACCGGCTCGATTCCGTACCTCGTCGATCATGGCGGCTTGGTGCAGATCAACGGCTTGGGCCAATCGCAGCAACGCCAATTGCCGCCGATCCTGACGATGCAAGAAGTCGGCGGAACGCAAAAGACGATCGAAGCCGGCGTGCGACTCGCAGCCGAGCTACTGCCCCGAGTTAACGATGTGCGCCGCGTGTCGATTCCGGCGAGCGAGATTATCCTCGGACTCAATTGCGGTGGTAGCGACGGCAACTCGGGCATCACGGCCAATCCGGCGCTGGGCGTGGCGAGCGATTTGATCGTCGCGGCTGGCGGAGCCACGATTCTGGCCGAAACGCCCGAGATTTACGGAGCCGAGCATCTGCTCACGCGTCGCGCTCGGACCAAGGCCGTGGGCGAGAAACTGGTCGAACGCATCCGCTGGTGGGAGCGATACGCTGGGTTCTTTGGCGTGCAGTTGGACAACAATCCCTCGCCTGGCAACAAGGAGGGTGGGCTCACGACGATTTACGAAAAGTCGCTCGGCGCGACCGCCAAGGCTGGCTCGACTGCGATGAACGCCGTGTACTTGTATGCCGAGCCGATCACGGTCAAAGGGATGGGAGTGATGGACACGCCAGGCTTCGATCCCGCGAGTGTCACCGGTCTAGTCGCCGGTGGTTGCAACGTGATTTGCTTCACGACCGGCCGCGGCAGTTGCTTTGGCTGCAAGCCATCGCCTTCGATCAAGATCGCCACCAACACGCCGATGTACGAGCGGATGGTCGACGATATGGACATCAACGCCGGTGTGATTCTCAACGGCACGTCGGTCGAGCAGGTCGGCCGGGAGATTTTCGAGATGGTTCTCGACGTCGCCAGCGGTCGCAAGAGCAAGAGCGAGG
>JAEUIL010000344.1 GCA_016794255.1 Planctomycetaceae bacterium
TGCGCCCCCCCGGCCAAGTCATATCAGCTGCTATCTGGAGAGCGTCAAGCATTCGCAGGATTGGTCATGGCAAGACCTCGGAAGAACAGACGGCATTGGCACGCCCCCACTTGGCACTGGAACAAGACTGGTTGCGGGTACTACACGCTATTGGGTACCGAGCGACAAGTTGCGTTGGTTGTCCTGAGTGAGAGAACTGCGGCGTGGATTCTCAAAAATCTTTTCAGAATCTGGCGAACAAATTCGAGGCGAAGCGCATCTAATACGGTGACACACGAGCGAAGCGCGGGCATGCCGCCCGGTTGCAAGCAAACGGTGCCCGAGTTCACGAATTGACACTGCCATGATGTTCTTACGGTCCAGTTCCCACGAACGACAAGGTACGACGAGCTTCGCCGTGCAAGCGGTGAATATGCTCCCGTCGTATCCCCAACGTTTGTGACACTGGCCGTCCTCAAGACTGCGAAGGCTTAAAAGCCCGGTGTCACGAATGACATCGGGCTTTTTTCGTGTCGACGCTTCATGGGTCGGTAGCTGAGACGGTTTAGCGCTTGGCTGAAAACCAGGAGACGAGGATTCGAGCACCTCCCGACCCACTGAGTGAGTAGTGAGCATACAGATTCGGCTCGTTCGTTTAGCGGGAGAACGCTGGCCCTTCAAGCCGGAGAGAGGAGTTCGACTCTCCTACGAGCTATGAACAACACCGCGGGATGAAGGGGATATGGTGCCCCGCGTGCCTTGGGAGCACGAGCGAGTCGGTTCGAGTCCGACCTTCCCGACTGTACAGACTTTGTAAGCAACCGATTTGCTTGAGCAAACGTGAGCGAGGGTCTAACGCCCGGCTGGGCTAAGAGAATCAATTTAAGGGGAGCAGAACGATGGCATGCATGAACCGTCTAAAACGCAATACGCTCGACCACTTGTATTTGGGGTCGTGGTGTAACGGCAGCACTTCGGACTTTTAATCCGGCAGGTGTGGGTTCGAATCCCGCCGGCCCCATTGACCGCAACCCAGCGCTGGCCGGCAGAGTTGTTCACGCATCAGGTTACGACCTGCGTGGGTAGTGCTCTGCGCTCAGCGTGGGTAGCACTTATTGCCAAACGCACTGGTGGTCCAGCGGCCACGACTCCGCCCTCGTAGCGTGGCAACAAGGGTTCGACTCCCTTCCAGTGCTCTGAAACGTTCGTTCTTTGACAACTCGGCATGTTCTACTGCGTCCATGATGTAATGGTAGCCTACTGCTTTGCCATGGGGGGTGTGCGGGTTCGATTCCCGCTGGGCGCTTGAAAATAGGTGTTAGGGTGTTTGGTTTGGTATGAGCGAATGACAGCCGACGAAGCACGAAGAACCAGGCACCAAGAAACTCCGTTCTATTGCGGTGTCGCTCGTGTTGGTACGAGCAGGCGGCTGTTAACCGTCTTGTCGCAGGTTCGATTCCTGCCGCCGCAGTTGCGACCTTCGGAAGAGCAAGCCAACGGGCGATGGCAGCTGTCTTGAAAACAGCCGAGCGACAAGCCTTGTGAGTTCGACTCTCACCTCTTCCGCTTCGATTTGAGCATGGCGCAATCGCGATCGAGGATCGGCTAACGGCAGGCCACTTGGCTTTGAACCAAGAGATGAAGGTTCAAATCCTTCTCCCTGAGCTTCCGACATGGTGACACGATTGGCCCGCCAAGCCAAGCGCATGGCAGCCGCTTGCTTTCGCATGACATTCCCAAACATCGCGGTCCCGTGGTCCAGCGGCGACGACTCCTGGCCTACACCCAGGCAACGAAGGTTCGATTCCTTCCGGGACTATTTCATCTTGCTCAGGTACGCCAACGGGCCGAGCGGCTCAGCTTAAACCTGAGTGCGTGCGAGTTCGAATCTCGCCCTGGGCATTGCGGCTCGGTAGGCAACTGGCAGACCACTTTGGCTCAAACCCAAAGATGCTGTGGGTTCGAATCCCACCTGAGCTATTCAATCGGATCGGTCCTCGTGGAGCAGCCAGGAGTGCTCGCTTGCCTGTCACGCAAGAGATCGTGGGTTCAAATCCCATCGGGGCCGCTGAGGAAAAGCTGCGAGCAGAAAGCTGAGAGCAGCGAAGGCGCGACAAACATCATCTTGCACTTTGCATTTGTCACTTTGCATTTCGCATTTCCCACTCCCCACGCGTCGGTTGGGCATTGGCAAGCCTCGGTGGCCGTAACCCACTCGCCTTTCGGCTTTGCAGGTTCAACTCCTGCCCGACGCACTCGGCCCGTTGGTCTAGCGGTAGGACGTCAGCCCCTCAAGCTGACAGGGCGGGTTCGATTCCCGCACGGGTCATGCAACTTCGACCAAGTGGTGTAACTGGTAGCCACGCGATGCTCAGAACATCGTGCCCTGCGAGGCGTGGGAGTTCGACTCACGATTGGAGGCGATCAATGTGGGTGTGGTGCTGCTTTGTCCTGAATCGCAGTTTCTTTCGGTACGCACGTCTCGGAACAACGCGCGCTCAACGGTTGGTGGGCCGACGTGAGCTTGACCTCGTCAGTCTTACCTCGGCAAAGCTGGCGATCGAGAAGCGTTTGCAATCAGATAAAGAAGCTTTTTCAAAATCGAGGCCTTTCAGCACTTCGTCGACACCAGGGCTATCAGAACGGTGTATTCAACTTGATTAAGCCGCATCATTTCTCTGAGCAGGAAAGCACCGCAATCAATACGGCGATGCGATTTGCAATCGAAGGAGACTTGATTTTCAAGTATGGAACGGAACTGCAGCCGAAATCGCAGTTGATTATCGTTCCTGCGTTTGGTTGTACGGTTGCTTCAGAATCGATCGAACAGCGCATTGAAAAAGTTCTGAAGCGATACAATGTTAAGACTGTTCCTGCTAATCAACTTGATGCTTTTGCCGAAGCCGTACTACAGCAAGCGCACGCGTAATCACCTACATTTGACGAGTTCCCTGAGAATCGCCGAATCGTTGCGACGGTTATCGGCTTCAATCTTCGTTGAGCATCGCACCATTGAGTCTAAGGCCGGCATGCCTTTACTGGATTGTCCTTTGCCTCAAGAGACATTCAAAATCGCTCGCCATTTCGCCCGGAACTTTTCTTGCGTCGCGGCAAAGGCGGCGCTGTTGTAGCTGCCGCCGGACTGGTGATTGACGTAGATATTCTGCGTGCCGAGTGCGAGACCGGCCCGATGAGCGGTCAGGCAAAAGTCGAGATCGTAGAAGTGAAACTCGAATTGCTCGTCGAAGCGCACGCCGCCGATCTTGAGCATGTCGACGCCGAGAAAGAGCCCGTCCATGACCACACAGCGCCGCGGCGTGGGACCATAGGCGCTCCAATGATTGGCGTGCTCGCCCGCGGCATGTTCGACGGCTCCGCTCAACGCTTGCTGCGGCGGCTGCAACCACATCGTCACCGGCTTGTCGAGCATCAGATTAAAACTCGACGTCCCGGCAAGACCCACGATCGCATAACCCAACGGCCCCACCGCCGCGGTCAGTTTCTCCTGAATGAACAGGTCGCCGATCGTCACGTCGTCATGCACGAACACGACGACTTCGTCCCGGCCGGCGCGTTCGTTGAGGATTTGGTTGTAGATCGTCGACAACCCGGTGCGATTCTGTTCGTAAAAGCGATACCGATCCGTGCCGAGTTTGAGCAGCGAGCGATACAGGACAGTATCTTCCTTGTTGCCCATCGTGCAGGAGACGAAGAACAGGTCTTTCATGATTAAACTTTTGTCTAGTGTTAAACGAACGGCGATTCTCACCTAATCGGGCAACTCGACCTGAAGAGAACATTCGTTTTCGATTGAAATCCGCGAGTTATACTCACGAGCCAGTCTTAGGCACATTTCGCGAGCAGTCATTCCCGTTTCCCCCGCGATCTCCATCATGTTGCCCTTCACGTAGTCGGAAACGGATGAGACCACAATTGTCCCGTCAAACCCGCGGGCGGCGATCGTCTTCTTGGTTGCCGCCACGCGGCGTTCAGAGACGATCAGAAAAATCTGCCTCCCGAGTTTGGCGAGCGCAATCGCTGCATCGAAATGATCTGCTTTCGGAGAAACGCTGACCAATACGCGAATGTTGTCAAATTCGTAGTCAGCCTCCCGACCGGTTTGCTTGTCTCCGGCAAACCCAGGATTGCTTACGATCGATTTCTTCGGAAACCGCAAATGCAATTTCGCGCCAACCAGGGCTTGCTCGACTCTGCCGCCCGAACGATTGTGGGTGTTCTTCAAGAGCGCAAGTACAAAGGACCCCGCGTTCTCAAAATCATTCAGCGCAATCTGAATTTTTCCAAGCGACAGATTTCTGTCGATCTCAATTCGAACTAGATCGACTGCTTCCAGAATCAGTCGGTCTCGCTGTTCTTTCGGCAACCCCATGATCTCCTTGCCGCCGTTCATAGCTCGGAACATGCGCAGCCCTGGCGCTCCGCGCTTGGTCACGCCTTCCTTTCCAATACCGACTCGAACTGGCAATCCGTATTTCTCAAGAGTTTTCACCATACCGGTCCGAGAACCCTTGAGCGAATAGTCATAGGTATAAATATCGTCTTCTTCCAGGGCGCGGTCCGCCATCTGTATCGCGTCCAGTATGCACAAAACGGCGAGCAACCAATTGGCAGGCACGAGTCCCGTTGACTTGATTCGCTTGACCTCAAAGCTGTCCAGTATCGGGCGCAGCAACGGATTCTTCGCTGGTGATCGCGTCATACCGCTACTCCACAACCCGAGACCGGGACCTATCGTTGAGTGAGATGGTGGTTGATCGAAGGTGTAAGGTAATGTCGCGCAAGCCACGCGACGGCTGGCACGCATACTGCGTCACCAAAACCGAACAACGCCTGATTAAGCGGCACATCGATCACATAATCCTCGGGAACTCCTTGCAGGCGAGCGCATTCGCGGGCGGTTAAGAGCCGCACGCGATACCGATTTCTTCCCGCTACAAACAAAATCTGACGTCCACTTCCACCTCGGGGAGTTCGCAAGCACCCGGCGATGCCATCCGTGCGAAGTTCGGCCATACTCTTCCCGTTTCGTACGCGCCGAAAGGCGGTGGCATACGAATAAGACCGACCACGAATCATGGCCGCCGCTTGTTCAGCATGTTTGACGCTTAGTTGACTTAAAAAATAGGCGGTGCGATCGTCGCTCCACCATTGAGAATCGTCGTCATCGAGTCTTTCAATGATGTCCGGGAGTTGGATGTGACGACTTGGCAACGGCGGCAGTGTCTGAATGTCCCAGTCGATGTCGGGATTGAGATTGATGAAGCGACACAGGGAATCAGGCCGCAAATCACTTTGATTCGCAGTGACGCGTTTGGCATCATTGGCAAACAACTTGGCCACGATAAAGAGCCTTGCTCGACTTTGCGGCGTCCAATTTGCGGCGTTCAACACTACGGCATCGACGTTGTATCCGACTTCATTGAGGGCTCGGAGCGCTTGATGCAAATCTTCCCCGCCGTTTCGCAAGAGAAAGCCGACAACGTTCTCGATGAGCACGAGCGGCGGACGCGCGCCGCCTTTCTCTTCCAAGAGCCGAATCAAGCCCCAGAAAGCCGAAGATTCCTTGCCATGTAAACCATCCCATCGACCAGCAATCGAGAGATCGTTGCACGGAAACGACGCCGTATAGAGTTCACAATCCGGAATCGCAATCGGATCCAAGCCGTGGATGTCGCCGACCACCAAATGAGCATGTTCGGGCCAATTTGTCTCGTATATTTGCGCCTTGTCCTGCGCAATGTCATTTGCGAATACCACCCTCCAACCCTCTTGCTCCAGCGCGACCCGCACGAGGCCGATGCCCGAAAAAAACTCAGCCGCTCGTGGTGCCTGCCGAGCGATAGGTTCAACCGAGAGTCGATAACGACGAGTTGCTAACCGTTCCAGTCGTAGCGTCGCGCCGACCTTCAGGTGATGGTGGTCAAAAAACCTTCGAACTGAGGCCCGAGAACGCAGGAAGCCGCGCGATTTTCCACTGCGTGAATCACGCGGAACATCGGTGATTACGGACTCGCCCAAACCATCCAAAACGATCTCGATTCCCTCGCCTTGCCCGATTGACTTCCGAGACGACCCGAGCACGTCGTCCGGCAAGAACCCGTCCAAATCTCGGACATAAAGATGTCCGTTCTTCAGGTTACCGGCCGTGACCTGCAACGTGCGGCATGGAGGTGAATTTTCGACAGCTACAGCCATGAATCCTCCGAGAACATCCTTGTGGCGAGCATTGGTAGCATGGGCACCTTACGTGATCAGTGTAACAAACTTACCCCAACCGCATCCATTCCCTAGTCGGGTCGGCAGTTGGCTATTAGGATGCGGTGGTCCTTTCATGCCAACGGTTGAAATTGCCCAACTTCTCCGCCATGTATCTCCGCAACAACCCCGTGCTGCAACGCGAATTGCTGCTCAACCTGCGGCATCCGCGGTCGTTTTTGCTGCTGGGGGTGTTCGTGTCGCTCTTGGGGCTGTTGGTGGTCGTGGCGTGGCCCGAGGCGCGGAAGATCGACATGACCAACTCGAGCGAAGGACGCACGCTGGTCAACCTGTTCTTCTTGGGCCAGTATCTGATCGCCTCGTTGATGGCCCCCGGCTTTGCCGCCGGCGCGATTGCGGGTGAAAAGGAACGCAAGTCGTACGAGATGCTGTTGGCCAGCCCGTTGCGACCGTGGGCGATTGTCATCGGCAAACTGTTCGCCTCGCTCGGGCATATCGCGCTCCTGATCGTCGCCTCGTTGCCGATTGCGATGCTGTGCTTGCCCTTGGGTGGCGTGTCGTTCTACGAGTTGCTCGCGCTCTACGGCGCGTTGCTCTGCGCGCTCGTGACCTACACGGCCATCAGCCTCGCGTGCAGCAGCTATTTCAACAGCACCTCGGCCAGCCTGGTCGTGTCGTATCTCTTGATCCTCCCCTCGGCGCTCGTCGGGCTGTTGTTCTGGAATGGCCTCGAAGGGGGCGGGGCAGAGCTGCGACTGACGCTGACCGTGACCGTGATCCCGGTCATCACCGTGCTGCTCACCACGGCCCTGCTCGGCTACTCGGCCCGGACGTTGCTCAATCCGGCTGATGTCGGCAGCGAAGGGAAGACCGTCTATGACGAAGCGACCGAACAACGCCAAGCCGTGGGGCTCGTGATTCGTCGCCATGAATTTCCCGACCGGCTGTTTGCTCCGCCCAAGCGCGACGATCTGCTCGAAGATGGCGCGAACGCGGTGTACGACAAGGAAATGCGGAGCGAATTGTT
This sequence comes from Planctomycetaceae bacterium, assembly GCA_016794255.1. Lineage (GTDB taxonomy): Bacteria > Planctomycetota > Planctomycetia > Pirellulales > PNKZ01 > JAEUIL01. The sequence goes on from JAEUIL010000344.1 coordinate 7,244, forward strand.
CAGCCAGGGTTCGTTGATGCTGCGACTCGTGATTCAGGTCAGCATGCTCGTCGCGCTGCCGATGATGGCCGTCTGCTTGTATGGCTATCGGCAATACCTGCCGGTCTATATCGCGTATGTCGTGCTGTTCAATTTGCTGGTCGGGCCGGTATTCTCGGCCGGCAGCGTGACCAGCGAGCGCGAACGCGAGACGCTCGAGTTGCTGCTGGTCACGACCTTTTCTCCGTGGCAGATCATCTGGGGCAAACTCCTCTCTGGCCTGCGGATCTCGACGGTGCTTACGAGTTTCTTGCTGTGGCCGCTCGCTTGGGCGTTCGTGTTCGACGGTTTTTATTGGACCAACTATCTCACGGTGCTCGGCTACTTGGCGCTGATCGCGGTGGTGTGCTTGACTACGTCGCTGTTCGCGCTGCTGTGTTCGGTGCTGGCCCATAAGACGTCGCAAAGCTTGTTGGCGGCGTACGTCGTGTTGGGTGTGCTGCTGTTCGCTCCGCCGGCCGCGAATCTGTTCGTGGATGCATTCTTGCCCGAGTTACCCGAGCGGATTTGGATCGAACGAGCGAACGTGTTCAGCCCTTTGGCGACGATCTTCACGTTGCCGCTACGTGGCGATCAGCACGACGCTCGGCCGGGCGACTGGTCGCTGTGGGGGCCGTGTGTCGGCGGCTATTTGGTGTTCAACGTCTTGCTGGTGGTTATCATGTGGTGGCGCTTCGCCCGGCGTTGGCGGATGGCGTAGCGGTTCACGCACGACGAGAGAATCGAACATGCAACTTCCGAACTATCCGGCGTGGTGTTTCATCCTGGCGATCCTATGCGGAGCGCAGACGCCGCTCCGGGCCGCGAGCCCAACCGGAGCGCCCGCGGGCTGGACCGTTCACGCTCCGCGCGACGAGATTCGGCCCGAGTTCGCCTTCGAAGCGAACGGCGGGCCCGACCAGCATGGCGCTCTGGTCATTCGTGCCGACCAGCGTGAAGGTCTCGACGGTTGGTGGAGCAAGACGTTCGAGGTCACGGGGGGCAAGAGTTACCGCCTGGCCACGCTGTTCAAGACCGATCGCGTCGCCCATCCGCGGCAAAGTGTCGTCGCCGAATTGCTGTGGCTCGATGCGCATGGCAAGCAAGTCACGCACGACGAGCCGTCGCGCGGCACGTATCTGCCGGGCGTCAAACCTCGCGCCGAGACCGAGTATCCCGCCATCGGTGCAACGCGGCCCGATGGTTGGACCGAGATCGCCGACGTGTATCGGGCTCCCTCCGCCGCCGCGCGGTGTGTCGTCGAGCTGCATCTGCAATGGTCGCCGCAGAGCGAGG
>JAEUIL010000364.1 GCA_016794255.1 Planctomycetaceae bacterium
CCGGTGGCGATGACGACCTTGATGCTCGACTGCCGCGACGGTCGCGCGAGCAGATGCACGATCTTGACGTACCACGTGTGTTCGTCGTCGCTATGCGTCGCATGTTTGGGTGGTCGCACGAACGGAAGCAGCGGCGGCACACCGATCACGCTCAACAAGAAGGCAAATACCGACCCGAGTGCGGCGAGTACACCGTACTGCCGAATCGGCTCCAGATCGGTGTTCAACAGCGAAAGAAAGCCGACGACCGTCGTCAGATTGGCGAACAACGCGGCCCGCATGATCTCGCCTACGGCCCGCACCGCCGCCGTCTCGCGATCGTGGCCGTGTTCCAATTCGCGGAAGTACGCAGCCAGAATATGAATCGAATTCGCCACGCCGCAGACGATCAGCACCAACACCATCGCGGCGTGCAAGATGTTCGTTTTCCAGCCCAAGAGGGCCATGATCGCAAAGACCCAGATGATCGCGATGCCGACGTTGAAGATCGGCACCAACGACGCTCGGAAACGTCGGTACAGAAAGTACGTCGTCACAAACACCAACAGCAGCGCCACGGGCACCAGCACGCGCAGATCGCGCTCGGCGTATTGAAACATGCCCACGTTCACGACCGGAGTCCCGGCAATGCGCATCGTCGAATTCGGCGGCAATTGATTCTGCAAGGCCCGGACTGCGGCGACGAGTTCGCCTTGGGCATCGGTCCCCCGGCAACTGTCCTCGAGCGTCACGATCACGGCGGTCGCTGCGCCTTTGTCGCCGACCAGTCCGCGCACGAGTGGCGGTCCCGACTCGACTTTCTGTCTCAACGCCGCCGACTCGGCCGCGTTCGTCGGAGCGGTCGTGATCAACGGCTCCATCGAAGTCCCCTCTTCACCGCCAGATAACACGCGCGCGTTGGCCAGCGAAGTAGCCGAGCGTACATGCGGCAACGTTTCGACCGCCGCGGTGAACTTTTGCAACCCGGCTAAGAACTCGGGCTGGTACACGTCCTTCGTGAACAGGCCCATGATGACGACTTCGTCTTGCCCGAAGCGCTTGAGAAACTCGCGATACGAGACCATCGTCGGATCATGATCGACGAACCACGCCTCGACCGAACTATCGAACTGCACGCGCGACGCCTGCCATGCGGCGAGCAGCGTCGTCAGCGCGATCAGACCTAACACCAGCCAACGGAGTCGCATGACCCCGGTAATCAACGCATCGGTCACGCGATTGAAAAGATTGTCCATCGGCGATCCTGGGGCAGAATGGTCACTCAGAACGGAACAAACTGGCGGCGCGACGTGATCGTTGCGAGCAATGCGCCTGGCGTGGTGTGCTCATACTTTAACCAGCGAGCACACCCAGGTGTCAATTAGAGGGGCTTGTTGTGGCGCGCGAATTCTCAACTTTCGTCGAGCGCTTCGCATAACGACCGGCGCGATCGATAAGGAAAGAAATGATCGCCGGCAACATTGCGAAACTGAAAGTCGCCGCGTGTCAGTTCGCCCCAACGGCGCATGGCATCTTCGCCCGTGTGCCAATCGTCTTCGCCACGGAGCGCGGTGATCGGTGCGGCGATTGGCTCGTGGAGTGGCACACGATAGTTCTCGGCCAAACGAATGTCCGCCCGCATGACCGGCAAGAATAGTGCCAACAGCTCGGGATGATCGAGCACTTGCTGCGGAGTGCCGCCCAGGTTGCGAATCTCGGCCAGAAACAGCTTGTCACTCAACTCGCCCAACCGGTAATGCAGCGGAGCGCCGGTTTGCGGCGCGTTGCTCCCCGCCACGATCAGCCGTGCGACGGTGATGCCCTGTTCCCGCTCCAAACGTCGGGCCGCCTCGATAGCCACGTAGGCCCCGGCACTGTGTCCGAAGAAGATTAACGGGCGATCGGCACACGCGACCAGGGCCGGCAGCAGCCCCAGGACGAGCTCGGCCATGTCGCTCACCAGCGGATCGCGGAACCGTTGATCGCGGCCCGGCATCTGCACGCCCCACAGCTGATATTGGTCAGGCAGATCGGTGCCCCACTGGTAATACGGTCCCACCCCGCCCGCTGCGCACGGAAAACAAACGAGATTCCGCCGCGCCGCCGATCGTGGGTGGGGACAACAAAGCCAACGATCACGCTCTGAAACCGACATAATGGCTCGAAAGTCCCTTTGAATCATGACGCTGCGGATTGCTACGATGGTCAAGCAATCGCGACCGACCTTAACCTTACGATAATAAACGCGAAATGAGTAAGGGATAGGATTTACACAGGTTTTGCGGACGATAGAATTCGGGGTGTTAAGGGAGAGTGCTGGACACCCTCGGTACAATAACGCGGCAAGTTGGCGAAGCGCGCGTTGTTTCGGCCCCGACGGTCGAGCACTTGCGTTGGCTGGTGTCTGTTTCAGTTCGTGGTCACACACGTAACGAGGAGAGCTCCTTATGGACCTGCGTTTGAGCAAGGGTGTGCGAAAGGTCGTGGTCGTTAACCGTGAGAACAACGGCAAGACGGTCACCACCACCGTTTACAAGAAGACTCGTGCCAAGAAGACGTCGACCTTGAGCGAGGCCGAAAAGGTCGCTCGAGCGGCGGGCGAAAGCGCCGAGCAATTCAACCAAGAGTATCTCGCGCGGCACGATGAATCGAGCCGCAAGAAACAAGACGGCTGGCTCCGTGATATGCCGTACAACCTGTACCGCGCCACCCGCAAAGCTTCGCGGAAGCTGAAGCTATTGCCGATCCCCGTGCCGTACACCGTCATCGATCAAGGCGAAGAAGACGACGGCGACGACGAATAGTTCGTTGCCTGGGAGACTCCGTCGCAGGCCACGGTTGTTGGCGATCACCTACAGATAAAACACATTTCGGGAGATACTTCGATGTCGGACTCGGAAAAGCATGTCAAGACTGAGCATGTGAAGACCGAAAAGGTCGAGAAGACCGAGAAAGCGGACAAGCACCAAGAGCCAGCCCACGCCGTGGTCATCGACCTCGGGACACGTGCCGGCAAGCAAGTCGACCGTCTCCGCAAGGGTCGCGGTAAGCTGATGGACGAAGTGCAAGAGTGCATTGACGAGTTGGCCGCGAACGGTCAGGTTGCAGCGAACGCTCAGCCGATCATCGTCATTGTCAACGAACGCTCAGCCGATCGGATGGGACGCATGATCTCGCCCGCGGGCTTCATGCAACTCGCCACGCCGATGATGGTCATGCCGTGGAGCGATGACGACGAAGACGAAGATGACGACGACTAAGCGTCGTTTGGTCTGATTCGTTGGGTCTCATCGTTGCGTTGGTCCGGCAAGGAGCTGGGAGATGTCTCGATCGATCTGGCACGGATGTGCCGCGCTCGTGGTCTGTTTACTTGGCGTGGGACAGGTGCATGGAGCGCCTCCCACGGCCGACTCGTTGCTTTCAGCGGCGACGAAAAGCTATTTCTCGTTGCCCAACTTTCCCGCGAGTCTCGGTCGCTGGGAGAAAACCGGCTTCGGTAAACTCTTCGCCGACCCCGCCGTGAAGCCGTTTCAGGACGACCTCGCGCGGCAACTGCGCGAGGCTGATCGGACCAAGCTGCGGCTGGCGCTGACGCTCGACGACATCCGCGCCATGGCCGGGGGCGAAGTCGCCTGGGGCTTGGTGCATGCGGCCGATACGACGCCCGCGCAGTTCTTGCTGGTCGACGTGACCGGCAAAGCGGACGCGGCTCAAACGTTGCTCAAGAGCACCGCCGAGAAGTTCGTCGCCGGCGGATATCAAAGCACCTCGGCCGAGGTCGCTGGCGTGACGTTGACCGTGCTGGCGGCCCCGTCCGCCGACGCCGTTAAGGACAAAACGCTCCGCACGAACAAAGTGTGGTTCGTAAGCAAAGACCTGCTCTGCATCGCCGAGAGCCAGCCTCTCGCCGAGCAGCTCGCCAAATCCATCACGGGCTCACCCCCGGCTGATCCCTTGTCGCAGCACGCCGCGTTTCAAGCCGTGATGCAACGGTCGACGAAAGACGCCGCCGGTGCGACCGTCGATCTGCGCTGGTACGTCGATCCCTTCGGGCTGCTCACCGCCGAACGGCTCGTCGATCCGCGCTTGAAACCGAAGAAGAAGCCCGATTCCCTCGAGGTGTATCGCAAAGAGGGCTTCACCGCCATTCAAGCCGTGGGTGGTTGCGTGCAACTCGGTGGCGACGACGCCGAGGTCGTGCATCGCACGATGATCTACGCTCCGTCGCCGTATCAACGGGCGATGCGGATGCTGAAGCTGCCGAACGTGAAGTCCGCCGAACTCGCGCCGCCCGCCTGGGTCGCCGATCGTGTGGCGAGTTGCATCGTCGCTCAGATCGACGTGCTCAATGCGTTCGACCATTACGGCACGCTGTTCGACACGCTTTATGGCGAAGGGGACGAAGGGCTGTGGGCCGACTTGATCGACGGTTGGGCCAAAGATCCCAAAGGGCCGAAGGTCAACGTGCGTGATGATATCGTCGCCCAGTTCACGAACCGCATGGTGCAAGTGAGTGAGTCGCGCACGCCGGTGAGTGCCGACAATGCCCGAACGGTGTCGAGCGTGGAGATCAAGCCCGGTGCGTCGATCGAGAAACCGATCGATCGCCTGCTCGATGGCGAGCCGACGGTGAAGGTGACCGAACTGAGCGGCAAGCGCGCGTATGCCGTGTATCAAGACGAGCGTCAAAAGCCCCCTCCGGCGTCGATCATGGCAGTGGTCGGCAGTCAGATCTACTCGGCGTCGCATGCCGACGCGCTCGAGTCGTTCCTCGCCGGTACTCCGTCGGGCACGGCGCTCACGGCCGACCCGGCGTTCCAAGCGATTCAACAAGCCGCGGCCAAACACGGACTGGCCGAGGCTTGTCTGTTCATCTTCAGCAACTCCGCCCGGCAATTGCAGACGCCGTATGAATTGTTCCGCACCGGCAAGTTGCACGAAGTGGAAGACAGCTCGCTCGCAGGCACGCTGCTCAAACGAATCGTGCCGACCGAAGCGAAAGACGACGCCCCCGCGGTACAGTCGCTCGACGGCAGCAAGCTGCCCGCGTTCGAGGCCGTGCAGAAGTTTCTCGGCCCGAGCGGCACCTGGGGGGCGAGCGAAGAACAAGGCTGGTATCTGCAAGGGGTGTTGCTTGCTCCGCGGCCGTGAAGCATGCTAGGCAACTCGGCGCGTCGCGTCGACCACCGCCTTTCCTTGTAGCTTGCCTTCGGCCATGAAACGTGTGCTCGCCTTGTATTACTCGCAGTCAGGAGACGTGGCCCGCGTGGCCGAGAGCTTCTTGCTGGCGTGGCACAACGCGGCCGATGTCGAGATCACGGTCCGACGCATCGAGCCCGTGCGACCCTATCCGTTTCCGTGGGGCAATCTGCTGCGGCTCTTGAGCGTGTTTCCCGAGTGCCATTGCGGCGGCGGACCGGGCGTGAAGCCGATCGAGTTGCCGTCGGATCAGCACTACGACTTGGTCATCTTCGCGTATCCGATTTGGTTTCTCTCGCCCGCTCTGCCGGTGCAGGATTTTTTGAACAGCACCGATGCGACGGTCCTGCGCGATCGCCCGGTCATTACGATCTGCGTGTCACGCAACATGTGGCACTCGGGCTCGCAGACCATGAAGCGCCGGCTGCGCGAGTTGGGAGCGAGACTGCTCGACAACATCATCGTCACCCATCAAGGCTCGGCCCTGGCGACGTTCGTCTCGGTGCCGCGACTGCTGCTGTTCGGCAAACGTGATCGCCTGTTCGGCATCTTCCCGCCCGCTCAGATCGCCGAGAGTGACTTGGATCGCGTGAAGCAACTTGGCACGATCGTCGCCGCGCAACTGCCCGAGGTAACTCCCGAGCGCACCGCGCCGCTGCTCGCCGGTCGCGGAGCGGTGCGCATCAAGCCGTTGCTCATCATTCCCGAGCGGCTTGGCTTTCACATGTACGGCTTGGTGAGCCGCTGGGTCGTCGCCGCGCAGCAATTGGGGCCTTGGGCGCGACGCGTCGCGATGTGGATGTTTCTGCTCGAGCTGTTGTTCATGGTGCTCTTCGTCGTGCCGCTGATGATGCTTGGCACGATCTTGCTTTATCCGCTGCTCGCCCCGTGGTTGCGAAGAGAGGCGGAGAATCTTGCTGAGCCGTCGGGGATGTAAGGGGAAAATGACGAATGTCGAAGTATGAATGCCGAAAGAAGCACGAATGACTAAATGCCTAATGCCACTTCGGGCTTCGTCATTCGACATTCTTTCGTCATTCATACTTCGACATTCGTCATTGCCCCCTGCGCTTCTCGATCACTTGCCCTTGAGCATCCAGATACGGACTCTCGCCCGTGAACTCGATCGTCACTTGCGGCCGCATTTCGTCGGCCAGTGTGCGGAGCAGTTGGGCCGCCATGACTTCACGCACCTCGCGGCTCGCTTCGGTCCACAGTAGTCTGCCCGGCTTGACTTCGGTCACCTGAATCAGATGCACGCCAAAGGGACTCACCACCGGCTCGCTGATCGCCCCGGGCTCGAGTGCGAACGCCGCACGTGAGAACGACTCGGCCATCGGCCCACGACGCTGGATGAAGCCGAGATCGCCGCCTCGATCACGACTGGGGCCTGCCGAGTGCTTGGCGGCCGCGGCAGCGAAGGTCAGTTTTCCCCCGACGATCTCGCCACGAATTTGTTTCGCCCGCTCGATCGCCACCGTGAGCGCAGCCGGCGTGGTGTCATCGACTTTGAACAACACGTGACTCACGCGCAGCTCGGTGCCGTCGAAGTCTCGTTTGTGCTGCTCGAAGAACTTACGAACGTCGTCGTCCGTGATCCGCTCCGCGAGATACCGCACCCAGCGTGCTTCCCAAGGCTTTTCGTGCGGGAGGAACTGCTGCTGATCCAATCGCGCGATCACGAGCGCTTTGTTGACCAACTGCGCCAGCGTCTCGGCCCGAACTCGCGCACTCGCGGCGGGTGAAAAGTTCTCGTGACCCGGCAAGCGACGGAAGATCTCGTCGACGTCGGCCACGGTGATCGTTGCGGCACCGAATTTCGCAGCAATGCGGTCGTTGGCCGCAGGCTCGTCGGCCCAACTGACGAGCATCGGGCAGCAGACAAACCAGCCGATGACGAACAACCCGCGTGCGATCCGACTCACGGCAGCTCCAAATCTTTGAGCTGAAACGCGATCGGCAACCGCGCGATCGTGGCGGGGGTGCGATACACAAACGTGTAGTCGGCCAAGCTGCCGTCGACCGCGAACAGATAGGCGAGCCCGACTTCGTTCTCGCTCTGCCGCGTTGTTTCGAGACCGGCGTAGGCCGTCTTCTCACCGGCTGCATTTTCGAGCCAAGTCTCGTTGCTCAACATCCAGGTGCGATGCGATTCGAGCGCCCCTTCGCCGCGATCGAACGTCACACGCATGAACACTTGGTGCAACTGGTTGTTCTTGGCCGTGCGGTCGATCGTGACGGTCACGCTGCCGCGCCGCAGCTCTTGTTTCTCGGGCTTGTCGAGACCCGTGAAGCGAAACTCTTCGGCCTTGCCCGGCACGAGCGCGGTCAACTCGCCGTCGAGCTGCGCGATCCTTCGCGAAGTGCGATCGGGCAGCGCGAATTGTACGGGAATCTCGAGCGACTTGCTCCCCGGCTGGACATTGTGTTCGAGCGTGTTCGTCGTGTGGGCCGTGTTGATGGCCCGGCCTTGTTCGTCGAGCGCCTTCATTTTGCCCAGTGGTTGCAACAGCACGACCGGCTTGAGCCGCGGTTCCCAAGCGACTTCGAGCGTCAACTGCAACGAGCGACCATTGGTATCGCGCAGATCGCGCCGCGCATTGAGATCGACGGCTGCGACACGAAACGCGCCGATATACTGAGCGCTGCCGACGCGTGGCACGAGCGAGTCGGAACGACCGACGATGCCGATCCCCTCTTCGCCCGTGTGGTTGTAGAGCGTGAGCTTGGTTTGATCGAGCAGTTGGTCGATCGCTTTCCAGAACGGCGTCCGGTCGAAGTCGACGGTCACCGGCACATCCTCGGGCTGTTGACCGAACTGCCGTCGATAATCGACGATCGGATTGCCGGTCTGCTGACGAATTTTCTGCAACACCTCGCTGAACTTGAACGAGCCTTGCAGCGTGACGGTCGATGTCTCGATCGACTTCACCGCCGCGAGTTGTTCGAGGGCCGTGCGGACGCGCGCGAGTCGCTGCCGAGCCTCGGCCGAGGCGTTCTCGTCGAGCTTGGGCAACGCGCCGAGCGCGGGCAGGCCGAGTTCCAACAAGCCCGCTTCGGCCGCATCGCGTTTGGCTTTCTGCGGTGCCTCGAAATCTTCGACGAAGCCGCGCACCTGCGTGATTAACTCGACCGGCGGGGCGTCGGTCGGGGCAAAGGCGAGAGCGGCGGCGATCAGGAACGAACCAGTGAGCATGAGCGGCGGCAAAGCAGAATGAGGGGCAGGTTGTGACGGTGACGTCGATTGTACGTTCGGCGCGGGCCGCGTGCCATTCTCGGTAGCCGAACTCGCCAGAGTTCGGGGACGTTTTGGGTGGCTAAATGTCCGAACTCGGGCGAGTTCGGCTACGAACGGACGTTGATGAACTAAGTTTGACCTAGAGCGCGGCGGCTGTCGCGGCGCTGGCGTCGGGTCGAGGAAAGTGCCATGAACCGTCGGGAAACGTTGGCCGTTTTGGGGTCGTGCTTGTGCGGAACGCCGGCCTGGGGGGCGACCGCCACTGCCGGGCAAACACGCGAGCAACTGCGCGGCGAACTGGGCAAGGGCTTCGAGTTCACCGCAACGCAGCGGCATTTCGTGGTCGCGTTTCCGTCGGGCCAAAAGGACTTCTGGAGCCCGCGCTTCGAAGAGATTTACAACGCTTTCTATCTCTACTTCAACGTCCGGGGCATCAAGCTCCGTGAACCCACCGAGCCGCTCGTGGTCATTGTCTTCCCCACGCAGCAAGCGTTTGGTCGCTACGCGCTCGCCGATAAGGTGAGCGGCGCGAACACCATGCTCGGCTATTACTCGCCGCGGACGAATCGCGTGGCGATGTACGACGTGGGCGGCGGCAGCAAGAGCGACGAAGCCTGGGCCGCGAACTCGGAGACGTTGATCCACGAACTCGCGCATCAGATCGCATTCAACACCGGCGTGCATCATCGCAACGTGATCGCGCCGCGGTGGTTGTGCGAGGGACTCGGCACGTTGTTCGAGGCCCGGGGCGTTTGGAAGTCACGCGACTACAAATCGCAGAAGGATCGCTTGAACCTCGGCCGACTGCGCGACTATCAGCGGTTTGCGAGCAAAGAGAGCGAGGGCGTGCTGACTTCGCTGATCGAATCGGACAAGGTGTTTGAGTCGAACACGAGTTTGGCGTACGCCTACGCCTGGGCATTGACCTTCTGGCTGACCGAGACCCAGCCGCGCAAGTACAGCGACTACTTGCAGCTGACGAGCAAACGTCCCGCCGGCGTGAATTATGCCAAGGCCGAGCGACTGCGGGATTTTACCGGCATTTTCGGGGCGGACAGCAAGATGTTCGAGACGCGGTTCACGCGGTATCTGAAGGATGTGAAGGCATAGCCGGCTCGCGGCGAAATTGGATTCGACTCGGGGCAAACCGCCGGGATATAATGAGTTCATGAGCCAAGTCGTCGCCACACACATCGAACTCCGCAACAATCGCTCGGGACAACCGCGAGCGTACATCATCGGCACGCGCATTCAGGTGCAAGATGTTTCGTGCCTGGCGGAACGCGAAGGAGCCACGCCGGACGAGATTGTGGCCGCGTTTCCTCACTTGACGTTAGGGCAAGTTCACGCCGCGTTGGCATACTATTTCGATCATCGCGACGCGATCCTGCAAGAATTGCGCGAGGATGAAGCGTTAGATCGCGAGCTTAGGGCATCGTTGCCGCCGGGTCAGTTCGAGCAGCGGCTGAAGGGCAAGATCACCGACCATGCGATTCCATCTTGATGAGCACGTGAACAGTGCCATCGCACGCGGTCTACTACTGCGGGGCATTGACGTGAGTACGTCCGTGGGCGCAGGTCTGCTCGGTGCGTCCGATCAAGAGCAGTTCGTTTATGCAATGGGTGAACAGCGCGTCATCTACACCAACGATTGCGACTTTCATCAACTCGCGCGTTCGGGCGTTCATCACGCCGGGATCGTCTACTCACCCCGCCATTCCGCCAGCGTCGGACAAGTGATTCGCTATCTCTGCTTCCTGCACGAGACGCTGACCAGCGAAGACATGATCGACCGAGTCGAGTATTTGTTCGTCATTTGATGGCTGCTTTAAGGGATCCCATCGTCATTTCAGAAGTCCATGCAACGACAGGTACTCCCTCGCCTGAGCGGAACGACTCACAGTTGACTGACAGACCCAGGAATCCCGAACTACTTAGACGCTTAAGACTTGCCGGGCTTCGTCGACGTGTTAGTCGCCCCTTAACGATGTGTGAGGCCTAATTCACGCGGTGTTTGAGGGACTTGAATGGATCGATTCGCCATGAACGCAAGAACCGCATGATTGCTGCGTCACTCCCCTGACCGTTCCCAAGCATCGAGCAGTTCGAATTGTGTCGCAAGTTCAGCGTCGAGTTCTCGAACGTCATTGATTCGCCAGACCGCATCAAGGATCCCTGCGGCAATTTCTGTCGACTGATCAAATGGAGATTCCTGCCGAAGTACCTTGAGGATTCGAGGCCAAACGTCAGCCGCTAGTTTTGGATTGTCTTCGGTCCATTGGATCCATTTGTCACTTCGCCATGCTACCACCTTTTTCCAGGAAGTTTGTCCATCTTTCCATCGACGATTGTAGTGCGCGGTGAACACCCAACCGCCATCATCTGTCTTTCGACGTTGCCAGTAGCCACGTGTGACTAAGTGCTCTGCAAGTGCATCATCGAATTCAACTGGTTGAGCACGATATAAATGAATGTCGCCGGGAAGTTCCGGTATTAGCACCTCACGGATCGACTTGCTACGCAGACTATCGGGAGAAAAATAGACGATACTTCCTTGGTTGAATTCAAAACAATCGACAACAAAGCACGTCACCCAGAAGCTGAGGCAAAGACCACCTCGCCAGGAAAATCGCGTTGCCGCTGCCGCTGTTACCAGGATCAACAACATCAGCGGACCGTAGGTGCTCCAGTGAACAACCGCATGCAGACAAAGGCCGACCCAGACGAACGCGATCAAGAGCGTTCGCGTGCCGAACTGAAGTTGAAGTCGTGATTCGGTCATCATTGTCGAAGGGTCGGAGCAAATCGTCCAGGATCGCTCTGCCAGTGCCATGTGGATGACGCCCTAGGAGATAGACGTTGAATTGTATCGAGTGCCCCGCAATGGTCACGTCGTCGATTGATCTCGGCCATACCGCGAGACTACAATCCCGATGGAATCTAAATGTCCACTCCGCACTTCCCATTCGCACTTCCCCATGAGCGTTTTTCTCGGCATCGATATCGGCACCTCGGGCACCAAGACTCTCGCGATCGACGAGACGGGCAAGATCCTTGCCTCGGCCGTGGACGAGTATCCGTGCTATGTTCCCAAGCCGTTGTGGAGCGAGCAGGAACCCGACGATTGGTGGAACGCCACGGTCAACACCGTCCGCGCGGTCGTCAAGAAAGCGAAGCTCAAGCCGGCCGATGTCAAAGCGATCGGGCTCTCCGGTCAAATGCACGGTAGCGTGTTTCTCGACAAGAACGACAAAGTCATTCGCCGCGCTCTGTTGTGGAACGACCAACGCACCGCCGCCGAGTGTGCCGAGATCGAGTCGCGCGTGGGTGGCCGCAAGAAACTCATCAAGCTGGTGGCGAACCCCGCGCTGACGGGCTTCACCGCACCGAAGATTTTGTGGCTGCGTAATCACGAGCCGAAGAATTTTGACAAGCTTCGCAAGGTGCTGCTGCCGAAGGACGAAATTCGCCGCCGACTCACGGGCGAGTACGCCACCGAAGTCAGCGATGCCAGCGGTATGCTGCTGCTCGATGTGGCCAAACGGAAATGGTCGAAGGGCTTGCTCGAGAAGCTCGAACTCGACGAGTCGTTGCTCGCCACGTGTCACGAGTCCGAAGATGTCACCGGCCAATTGACGCCGCAGGTCGCCGAGTTGCTCGGGCTGTCGACCGATTGTCTCGTCGTCGGCGGCGCGGGCGATTGTGCCGCGGGCGCGGTGGGCAATGGAATCGTCAAGTCGGGCGTGCTCAGCACCTCGATCGGCACGAGCGGTGTGATGTTCGTCCACAGCGACGATGTGAAAATCGATCCGGCGGGCCGAATTCACACGTTCTGTCATGCGGTCCGTGGTAAGTGGCACATGATGGGCGTCACACTGTCGGCCGGTGGATCGTTGCAATGGTTCCGCAACGCCCTGTGCCAAGCCGAGATGACCGCGGCCGCCAAGCAAAAGACGAGTGCTTACGAAGCCTTGAACGCCGAGGCGCAGCAAGTCGCGGCCGGCAGTGAGGGGTTGTTCTTCTTGCCCTATCTTTCGGGCGAACGGACGCCTCACGCCGATCCGCATGCCCGCGGCAGTTTTGTGGGCCTGACCTTAGCTCACGGTCGCGGTCACATGGTGCGATCGATTCTCGAAGGGGTCACGTACTCGCTGCGCGACAGTCTCGAAATCATCCGCGAGCTGAAGGTGCCGGTGCGTCAGATTCGCGCGTCGGGCGGCGGCTCAAAGAGTCCGCTCTGGAGACAGATCCAGGCCGACGTGTTTGGCGAGCAGGTCGTGACGATCAACAGCGAAGAGGGGCCGGGCTACGGCGTGGCGTTGCTCGCGGCGGTGGGTGCTGGCGCATACAAATCGATCGAAGAAGCGTGTGCCGCGACGATCCGCGTTGTCAGCGAGACCGCGCCGCAGAAAGCAGCTGTGAAGCGCTACAACGCAGCGTTTCCCGAGTATCAGCAACTCTACCGCAGTCTGAAAGACGACTTCGCCCGCATCGCGGCGTTAGGGAGTTGAACGTCTGGAGACGGAAGGAGTCTTGGTTGATTGACTGTGTAGCGCCTACTGTGCGGTGACACTCGCCGTATTACCCTCATCCCCGCGGCTGCTCGACGAGATTGTAACGTTTGATTTTCCGATCGAGCGTCGAGCGTTCGATGCCGAGAAAACTCGCGGCTTGAGATTTGTTCCAGTTCGTCGCGCGCAGCGTGGCAAGAATGTGCCGGCTCTCCATCTCGTCGAGACTCAGCGGCGAGAAACTCGTACCGGACACCGGAGGCGTGTCGAGTGTGTCGCCCGTGGTGGGCAGCTTCGAGAGCATCAAGTCGTCAACGTCGATATACTCGCCCTGAGCCAAGACGATCGCGCGTTCGATAACGTTTTTCATCTCGCGCACATTGCCAGGCCAGCGATACCGCTGCATCTGCTCGATCGCCCGTTGGGTGTAGCCCCGCAACTTGCGGCCCGTCTCGCGCACATACTTCTCGAAGAAGTACTTGGCTAGCTCGGTGATGTCCTCGGGCCGTTTACGCAGCGGCGGCACGACGATCTCGACCACGTGCAAACGGAAGTACAGATCACGTCGAAACCGACCCTCGGCCACCTCTTGCTCCAAATCACGGTTGGTCGCCGCGATCGCCCGCACGTCGACCTTCACGGGCTCGCTACCGCCGACGCGTTCGAACGCGTGCCCCTCGAGCACGCGCAACAGCTTGGCCTGAATCGTGGGGCTCATCTCGCCAATCTCGTCGAGCACGAGCGTCCCTTTGTTCGCCGCCTCGAACTTGCCCATCTTGCGTCCGGTCGCTCCGGTGAACGCGCCGCGCTCATGACCGAACAGCTCGCTTTCCAACAAGCTCTCGCTGAGTGCGGCGCAGTTCAAACAGACGAACGGACCCTTGGCTCGCGGGCTCGAGAAATGCAACGCCCGAGCGACGAGCTCTTTGCCCACGCCGCTCTCGCCGTAGACGAGCACGGTGGAATTGGTCGGCGCGGAACGAGCGATCTGCTCTTTGACACGCGTGATGGCGGGCGAATGGCCCACGATATCGCTCGTGGCTCCGAGCTGCTCGCGTAGTTGCAGATTCTCATCGCGCACCACATCCAAATTCTCGGCCAACTCTTTGCGTTGATCGAGATTGTAGAGCGCCACGGCGACCGTATCGGCGACGGTCAACGTGAACTCGAGATCCTCGCCGTCGGGCACGCGATCCGACTGCGTTGAGTAGAGATGGATCAGACCGTAGAGCTTCTTGGCGCGGCGGATCGGTGCACAAATGACGCTTGTGACGTTGAAGTCCCCTTTGCTATCGCGGATGCCCAGCGTGCTGTCGCCGAGCACGTTTCGCGCCAAGACCGCCTCGCCGGTGCCGAGCACTTGCGCGGCGAGGAACGGCGAGACGCGGTGGTACGGCGTGGCGCTCGCGCTGCGCGAGGCGAGCATCTCGAGTTCGTTGGCAAACGTGGCGAGTTCGGTGGGCTTAGCGTCCTTGGGCAAGTCGCGTTTCATGAGCAGCACGCCAGCCGCGTCGACCGGTGCCCCTTCGATCAAGCCGTCGATCGCGAGCTTGGCGACCGCGGCGGGGTCAGGAGCCTTGGCCAACTCGAACGCCAACCGCAGCAAACGCGCGGCCACGATGCCCTCTTTCGGAGCGCCCCCCAAGTTCGCCTCATCGGCGTCGGCCGGGGCGAGAAACTTCGTCTCCTTGCGACGATGCGTGATCGTGGTCGGCTCGTAGGCGCTGAGCTCGTCGGGATCGGGCGTCAGCGACGGATTACCACCCTTCGCACCGACGATGGTTTTGACCAACTGACTGTTGTCGGGAAACGCCTGCGACAGATCGTTGACGAATGCCAACTGCGTGTTGCCGACGCGAATGATATCGCCCGGCTCAAGCGGCACCTCGCCTTTGACAAATCGCTCGCCGACACTCGTGCCGTTGCGGCTATCCAAATCTTTGAGCAACCACCGATCGTCGCGGCACGACAACTCGGCATGGAACCGGCTGCAACGCTCGTCCTTTAACACGATCCGGTTCGACGGCGCACGGCCGATCGAGACGACCTGTCCCGGCACGAGCCGAAAGACGTCGGTCCATTTCGAACCTTCACGAGTGACGAGATATGCGAGCGACGCTGGCATGCCGAGCCGTTCCGATTCACAAAACGCTAAAGAAGTTCAACACGGAGAACACGGAGGGCACCGAGAAGGTTAAGGAGTTCTTGGTGCTTGGTGCGTGGTTAGGTCATGATTCATCGTAACACGCCGAACGACTCCTGCTTTGTCTCCGTGTTCTCTGTGCTCTCCGTGTTGAAATTCTTCGCTAACTCGCCCCTAAACGTCCACCTTATCTTGCGTTGGCTACAAGCGGCAAGATGATTCAAGCCTCGCTGGGGGGCAAAATTCGACTCGCGAACGTGGTTGACCGGAAATCGACGATCCGGACGCAACGCAACCGGGCCGCGGCTTGTGCGAAGAACCGGTCGACAAAACCGGTCGAGACGCACTCGGCGCGGGTTTGAGCACTCGGCAGCGTCGACTTGAGCAAGACTAACTCGTCGGCTCCGCTCAACTCGGCGAGCCGGGCCGCGATCGAGTCGCTGGTTACGTCCCAACTGGCGGGCAGCGGCTGTGACGACCGTTGAACGTCGTCGACCTGCAGAAACGTAAGCGGGTCGAGCAACCAACGTCGCCCCGGCTCGGCGGTCGGCGGCAACTCGCCAAGCGTGCGGAGCCACACGAGGCCCGGCAACTGCTCGCGTGCCCGGTGGGCATTGTCGCGCATCAGTTCAATGCACCGCCAATGTACAGCGACTTGATCGAGACGCCCGTCGCGATCGTGCTCGCGCAGCGCATCGACCTCGGCCCCTCCGCCGACGACGAGAATCGTTTCATACTCGTCGGTCTGCCGCAGCCAATCGTCCAGCCGCGACCACAATCGTTCGCTCGTGAACAAGCTACCGCCGACTTTCACCACGCGCCGCTTGACGTTCATCCGCAGAGCCCCTCACGGGCCAAAATCGCCAAGGCGTGCGCTGGCGCAACTTCCGACACCTCGGGACCCAATCGCCGCGAAAGGGAGATGATCGTCACGCCGCTCAACTCACGATCCACCAGCGCATGAGCCAAGAACTCTCCCTGTCCGCTGACGACCACCGTCTCGACGCGTCCGGGCAATCGCGCGACCACCTCGCGCAGTGCCCCGGCGAGATCGTCGAGCTGCGTCTGCATCACGACGCGCGCGGCGGCGAGTGCGTCGGCAGGAGTAAAGAGCGTGCGATCAGCGCAGATCGCCCGTGCCAAGCGATCGTGAGCAAACTCGCGGGTCGCCGGTCGACCGTCGGCCGTGTGCGTCGCCTCGGCTTGCTCGGGCAGTAGCCCCAAGGTGAGATACGCATCGCTGCTCGTCGCAAACAACTCTTGAGCGACGCGACATTGCCGCTCACCCCAGGGCAAGCGTTTCACGATCGCACACAACGGGCTCCGTACCACGCCGGTGTAGACCAGTTCGCCACTGGCGAGCCGCTCGGGATCGGTGAGCCCGAGCGACGCGGGCCGTCCGGCGATGATGGGGATCAAGTCGGCGGTGGTCGAACCGATGTCGACGATCAGCCCCGTGGTGTCGATCCACCGGGCCACATAACTCGCCAGTGCGTGCCAGTTCGACGCAGCCACGAGCCGCGGGACGTCACACGCCTCGGCAGGACTCACCAATCGGCCATCAACTCGATAGATGTGAACATGTCGATCGCCCGCGGCGTCGACCACGGCTTGGGTGATCTGCCGCACGCCGTCGTCCTTGGTGCGATAGCAATCGGCCAACTCGCCGGTCATCGTCGCCACGACGAGCACGTCACGCGGCGCGTTCAACAGCAATTCAGCAATCGCGGCCGACAATTGCTCGGGATGCTTCCATAGCGCGAACGGCACGCTCCCCGCCAATCCTCGACCATCGGCCAGTTTCAAATTCGCCCCGCCAATGTCGAGGGCCACCACGTCACGCAATCTGAGTTCCTTTCACCAACGAGATATCTTTAGCACGCGGGATCATCACGGCCGAAATTTTTGAATCCGCTGGTTCGACGAGTCGACGACGTACAAGAAACCGTCGCGATCGAAGACCAGCCCGTGGGGCAGGCGGAGTTGACCCGGCTCGCTCCCTTCGTCGACGAGTCCCGTGAGATACTCGCCTTGAGGCGAGAAGCATTGCACGCGGCTGTTCGACGAGCTGACCCACACGCGGCCACGTGGATCGAGCGCGATGCCAATCGGACCGGGGAGCGCGTTGCGCGACGCGGTCTCGCGGCCACCAAACCCGCCGGGGTTCGTGTCGTTGCGACCCCAGTGAAACCGCGGCTCGCCGAGTTTCGTCAATCGTTGAATCCGCCCCAGAGCGCCTTCGGTCGTATAGAGTTCGCCCCGCTCGTCGAACGCGACGAAGTGAGGGCCCGCGAAACGCTTGCCCTGCGCGGTCGGCATTCCGCCAAAGGAACCAACCGCGGTCCCATAGCCGCCGAACTGACGAATGAACTTGCCCTGAGTGTCAAACACCTGAATGCGATGGTTCGATTGATCGGCGACATACAGCAGACCGTCGGGCCCGAACAGCATGCCCCCGGGCTCGTTGAACTCGCCGTCGCCACTCCCCTGGCGGCCAAACTCGCGCAGCAGCTTGCCGCTGGCGTCGTAGACGACAATCTTGTGCAACAGCATGGGCGCGACGAACACGGTGTCATCCGCCGCGACCGCGATACCGCCCGGGTGCTCGGCGACGCTGAACTTGCCGATGAATTTGCCGTCGCGCGTGAACTTTTGCACGCGATGATTGTGGAACTCGGTGACGTACAGCACATCGTGACGATCCATCGCGATGCCGATGGGAGCATGGAACTCGCCATCGCCATCGCCGGGTTGCCCCCACTCGGTCACGAAACGCGGCGGAGCGATCACCGCGTCGGCCGACTCGACGCCCGGTGCCAGCCAGAGACCGGTCAGGATCGTGATTGCTGCGAACAATAGTTTCATCCGGAGTCATCCTGGGCAGCTATTTTGCACGGTTGCCTGCGACTTTTGTGCGTCTCTTGAGTTCAGCTGGCATGCAAACTCGGCCGATTTGTATTACCATAGTTCCCATCGCCCCGCCATCACACCGAGATTCCCGCCATGCTCTCTTGCGGCGTGCTCCGATCGTCGCCCGCTCCGCGTCTTTCCCGGCGAAGCTTGTTGCGCGCGGGTGCCTTGGGTCTGGGTGGTCTGACGCTGGCCGATGTGTTGCGAAACGAAGCGACGGCCAGGACCGCGACGCGCCCCAAGTCGGTGATCTACATCGTGCTCAGTGGCGGGCCGAGCCACATCGACATGTACGATCTCAAGCCCGAGGCGCCGGCGGAGTATCGCGGACCATTCACGCCGATTGCGACGAGTTTGCCCGGCGAGACCATCTGCGAGCATATGCCGCTGCAAGCTCAGCTGCTCGATCGCTGTGCGCTCGTGCGAGGCATTCGTTCGGTCGAGAATGACCACTATCTGTCCGAGGTTTACACCGGCTTGCCACGCACGGCCGGTCAGCGTCCGGCGTTTGGCTCGGTCCTCAGCCGGCTCAAAGGTGGCGTGGGTCCGCTGCCACCGTATGTCAGTTTGGCCGAGGGACCGCAGGGGGTGTTCGATTTTGAACTGCCGCACTATGCCGGGCTGGGGCACGCGCCGTTTCGACCGAAGGATGAGTCGGTCGAAGATCTGACGCCGGTCAAGTCACTCGATCAGTTGCAAGGACGTCGTCAGTTGCTGGCCGCATTTGATCGCTGGAGACAACAGGCCGACCAGATTGCGTCGTACGGGGCGATCGATCGTTTTCAATCGCAGGCGCTCGAGATCATGACCTCGTCGCAAGTGCGCGATGCGTTCGATCTAACGCGCGAGCCGGCCAACATGCTCGAGCGGTATGGTCACAAGCAGGGGCACTTCACGCATCAGACCCTGGTGCGACTGTTGTATCCTTGGGATGCCCGGCGGTTCGTGTTGGCGCGCCGACTGGTCGAGGCGGGCGTGCGAGTCGTGACAGTGCAGATCGGTGCTTGGGACCATCACAGCGGCGCCGATTCGCACATCTTCACGTCGTTGCAACACATGTTGCCGGCGCTCGATCGTTCGCTCGCGGCGTTGTTCAACGATTTGCACGAACGGGGGCTCGACAACGACGTGTCGGTCGTGGTGCTGGGCGAGTTCGGTCGCACGCCGAAGATCACGTATCCCGGTCCGGGCCGCGAGCATTGGGCCGACGCGGGCTGTGCGTTGTTCTACGGTGGCGGGCTGAAGATGGGCCAGGTGATCGGCGCCACCGACAGCCGCGCCGAGCGCTCGAAGGACGGCAAGATCGACTTCCAAAATGTGCTGTCGACCGTGTATCACACGCTGGGTATCAACGCCGAGACGCAGTTGCTCAACTTCAACGGCCGGCCGCAATCGCTGCTCGACCGGCACGAGCCGATTCGGGCGCTGGTGGGGTAACGCATTCGCTTGGGACAGTCGTGCGTCGTCCAATTGCCCCACTGATTACAAGACAAAAACTGGCTGGCAACCAAAGATTTGACCTGGCACCAACACGCTTCGTACGATGATATTAGTGTTGGCCACCAAGTTGCGGAGGTTCGGCCGTGAAACGTTGCTTAGTGCTCTCGGCGTGGTTTGCGCTGCTTGTCGTCGTGTCGAGTGCCGAAGCCCAGTACTACTCCACCTATCGCTATCGCGAGCAGATCGTCGTGGTGCCGCGGATTGTGAACGTCACGCCGTGGGGCTATTACGATCTATTGGGTGGTTATCCGCGGTACTATCCCACGGTGCCGCAACCGACCGGGCATCGCATCACGCCGACCGGTCCGAACGGCTATGTGTACGAACCGGTTTACAATCCGCCACCCGTCGGCGTCGCGCCGGGAGCAACCGTTGTGGAACGGCCGGTGATGCCAGGTCAGGTTGTGTCGCCCCCAAGCCCGCCGGCGAACGCGAAGCCAAGTCCGCAAGCTACCGCGATCAGCGCGCTGGTGCGCGAGATATTGATGACCTTTCGAGCAGGCCGGTATGACGATGTCGTCGCGCAATGCGAAGTGGCATTGATCGATGACCCGCGGATGGGCGCGATTCATCTGCTGCAATCGCACGCACTGTTTGCGTTGCAGCGCTACGACGAGTCGGCCGGAGCGTTGGGACGCGGCTTGAGCGTGCTCGACGAATCGCAGTGGTCACTGCTGATGAACGAGCGGCAGCAGTTCTATCCCGTCGGCGCGTATGATCCGATGCTCGACAAGCTGCGTCAGTTCACCGCCGCACAACCGACTGACGCCCCGGCGCGCGTCTTGCTCGGTTATCACCTCGGCATGCTCGGGCGCATCGGCGAGGCACGCGAACATCTCAACGCGGCGCGGCAATTGGATCCGGCCGACGAATTGACTCCCCGGCTGTTGCGGCGCTGGGCCAGTAATTGAGCCGCGCGAAATGGTGAAGCGGGCGGAGATTCGCAATTCTGCCGCACGGATGGTCGCAGTCTCTGGCACGTGACTCGACGGCGTGCCAGAATATCGACTCGTTGCGACTCGCGATTGCGATAATCGTGCCGAACGAATTGCTGTGATTCACATCCTCGCCTGTGTCGGAGTCTTTGTCATGCGTCGTCGTTGGTCGGTTCTGGGAATTGCCCTCTGCTTGCTCTCGCTGGTTTCGCTTGTCTCGGCCGATACGCTCGTGACGCCCGGGGCGCGGGTCGCAGTGGTCGGCGACTCGATCACCGAACAAAAGCTCTATAGCAAGTATGTCGAAGCGTATCTGCTCGCCTGCTCCGGCGTGCCCGACGTGAAGGTGTTTCAGTTCGGTTGGGGTGGCGAGACCGCGGCGGGCTTTGCGGCCCGTCTGGAGAATGACCTCGCTCCGTTCAAGCCGACCGTAGTCACGCTGTGCTATGGCATGAACGACGGCGGCTATCGTCCGTTCGACGAAACGATTGGTCGCAACTACGAGAACAACATGCGGAGCGTGCTCAAGAAGCTCGACGCATTCGGCGTAAAGAAAGTGGTCGTCGGTTCGCCCGGTGCGGTGGATTCGGTCACGTTTCGGCCCGGCATGATGTTCGGCGATCAGCCGGCCCACGTCGCTTATAACGACAACCTGGCTCACTTGCGCGATATCGATCGTCGCTTGGCCGAGGAGCACAAGCTGGCGTTTGCCGATGTGCATGCGGCGATGTACAACGCGATGCCCAAGGCCAAGGCAGCGCTCGGCGAACGCTACGATGTCTGCGGCGGCGACGGTTTTCATCCCGGCCCCAACGGCCAACTCGCGATGGCGTATGCGTTTCTCAATGGGCTCGGCCTCGACGGTCAGATCGGCACGATCACGCTGGATCTCAAGGGTGGCTCGACCGCGAGCGAAGGCCACCAGCTGATCGCCGCCTCGGGCGGAACGATGGACCTCTCGAGCACGCGCTGGCCGTTCTGTTTCGATGGCGACGGCAAGTCGTCGAGCAGCACGCGCAGCATCGTGCCGTTCTTGCCATTCAACGAAGATTTGAATCGCTTGACGCTCAAGGTGAAGCATCTCGACGCCGCGCGGGCCAAGGTGACGTGGGGGGCCGAGAGTCGTGAGTTCACGCGCGAGCAGTTGACCGAGGGTGTGAATCTCGTCGCCGAGTTCACGACCACGCCGTTCGACGCTTCGTTCCAGAAGTTGATCGGCGCTCTCGGCGCGAAGCAAGCGTTCGAGACGTACATGATCAAGCAAGTGATCACGACCTTCCGCTCGATGCCGGCCGAGGTGAAGAGCGACGCCGAACTGCAAGCAGCGTTCAAGACCATTGCCGAGCGGTTGACCGCCCATCAAGCGAAGCTCGACGCGGCGGCGCGGGCGACGATCGTGCCGGTCAAGCATTCGCTCAAGGTCGAGGCCCTTTAACCCCCACGCCGTCGTCAGGCCAAAATCGCCGGAAAAGGTGGGTCGCTGCCCGAAACCCACACTTTTCCGGCGATTTTCTTCACCCTGAATTCCTGTTTGAACGACTATTGTCTCGACGCCTATGAGCCGATAGAATCTGGTGACACCGATGAATGCCACAGCCGCACGAACGTTGACACGCCGCCCGAAGTTCGACTCGCTCGAACAAGAGGCGTATTTGAATTTGTGGCGGACGTACGACCGACTGCGGGCGATTGAGGACGAACTGTTCGGCCGTTACGAATTGTCGGCCCAGCAGTACAACGCCCTGCGATTGCTCAAGGCTGTGCATCCGGGTGCGTTGCCCACGAACGTGCTTGGTCAGCGTTTGATCTCGCGTGCTCCGGACATGACCCGGTTGCTCGATCGTCTGGAAGGTCGGGGATTGGTCGAGCGACAACGGCGCGACGACAACCGTCGCGTGGTCGAGGTCAGCATCACACTCGCTGGCAAAGCGTTGCTCCAGGAACTCGCGGCTCAAGTGCGGGCCTGTCACAAACAGCAGCTTGGTCATCTATCGGCAGTCGAATTGGATCAGCTTGTAGCGTTACTGAAGCAGGCGGCAAAGCCGCACGAGTCGGAGGAAGACGGTTAGAAAGGCGCGAAACCGCAAGCGAACTGCGGCCCGTCTCAACTTGTGTTACTTACTCACCTACTCACTTACTCACCACCAACCACTTCCCCTCCCATGATCAATATCAACCGTACTCCGCAAATGATCGTGATCGGTGGCGGACCGTCGGGCTCGACTGTCGCCACACTCGCCGCCAAGCAAGGGATTCGCGTCACGCTGTTCGAGCGCGAGACGTTTCCGCGCTACCACATCGGCGAGTCGTTGATTCCCGAGACGTTCTGGGTGCTGGAAAAGATCGGCATGCTCGACAAACTACGGGCCAGCCAGTTCGTCAAGAAGCACAGCGTGCAGTTCGTCACGTCCCGCGGCACACTGTCGGAGCCGTTCTACTTCGCCGACAACAAGCCGCACGAAAGCTCGCAGACTTGGCAGGTGCTGCGCAGCGAGTTTGACCTGATGATGCTCAACAATGCCCGCGAGCATGGCGTCGATGTGCACGAAGGCGTGCGTGTGCTGGAGGTGATCTTTGAAGGATCACGCGCGATTGGCGTGGCGATTGCCGACGAGGCGGGCAACCGGCAAGAAGTGTTTGCCGATGTCGTGGTCGATGCCGCGGGTCAGAGCACGTTGATCCAAGATCGCCTCGGGCTGCGTGAGTGGGACCCGGTGCTGAAAAAGGCCGCGTTGTGGACCTATTGGGAAGGCGCCTATCGCGACACGGGCCGCGACGAAGGGGCGACGATGGTCATGCAGACCGAAAGCAAGCAAGGTTGGTTTTGGTACATTCCATTGCATAACAACATCATCAGCGTCGGCATCGTCGCGCCGTTCGAGTATCTGTTCAAGAATCGCGAGACGAAGGATCACGAAGCGATTTACTTTGAAGAAGTCGCCGGCTGTCCGGGCGTCAAGCCGCGAATTAAAGACGCCAAGCGAGCCGGTCCCTTCCGCGCGGCCAAAGAGTATTCCTATCGCGCCAAGAAGGTGGCGGGCGACGGTTGGGTGCTCGTCGGCGACGCGTTTGGGTTCCTCGATCCGCTTTACTCCTCGGGCGTGCTACTGGCGCTCAAGTCGGCGGCACTCGCCTCGGAAGCGATTGTCGAAGGCTTGCACAAAGGTGACACCTCAGAAGCACAATTGGGCAAATGGGGCCCGGACTTCATGAAGGGGATGGATCGCATGCGGCGATTGGTGTGCGAATACTACGACGGCTTCAGCTTTGGCCGGTTCGTGAAGAAGCATCCCGACTTGAAGGGGACCATCACCGACCTGCTCATCGGCGATCTGTTCACCGAGCGCGTCGACTGCGTTGTGAAGCCGATGGACGAAATGCGGGCCGAGATGGAAGCGACGAAGGTCAAAGGCGAGTAACAACTCGGCTTAAAAAGAGTATCCATCACGCTCCGCGTGATGTGCGTATGGCAAGTTCAAAGATGGTGAACCGGGAAAGATTTGCGCCGAGTCTGTTTCAGCGCACATCACGCGGAGCGTGATGGATACTCTACGTCGGTCCAGATCGACGTTCGGCCCGTGCTTCAAATTGGCAGTTGTGTTCCTACGCCCTGCTGTCGTGCCAGGTCGAGCAGGATCGCGCCGAGGGCCAAATCCTCGGTTGCCATGCCGACCGACTTGAAGAGCGTGAGTCCCGACGTGTTCGGTTGACCGGCGAACTTGCCCGTAACCACGTCGGCCAATTCCACGGCCCGCGACCAATCGAACGCGCCGCTTGCGAGTGCGGCGGTGAAGTCGCCCGCCTCATGTTGGCACGCAGCGATGCTGTCGCACACGATGCGTGTCGACCGGCGAACGACGGTCTCGTCGATCTCGGCCCGATTGAGCCAGTTGGAGCCCACGGCGCAGATCAACGCCCCGTCGCTTGCGTTGTTGCCGGCGAACACGGGCGTGCCGCTGCTCGTGGCCGTGATGATGAGCGGCACGTTGCGCACAGCTTGCTCGGGCAGATCGACGGGCCGCACATCGATATTCAACTCATGCGACAGCTCGTCGCAAAACGTTTGCCGTTCCGCAGGCTTCCGCGAGTAAACGAACGCTCGTTGAATGGGTCGCACGGCACAGACGGCGACGAGTTGCGTGCGGGCTTGCCTACCAACGCCGAAGAGACCGAGCTCGCTGAGGTCGGGTGGCGCGAGATGTTTGACGGCTACGCCGGTCGTCGCGCCGGTTCGCAGCCGTCCGAGCTGGTCGGCCTCGATCAGCGCGACCAATCGGCCAGTGGTTTGATCAAGCAGCCCGACGTGAAACTGGGCGGCGCTACGCGTGGTGGTATAGGCCTTGTAACCGACCAAACCGAGATAATCAGCCGCGGCACTCATGGTGTGCAGCACGATTCCCTTGCCCTGAGCCCGCTGGCGGGGAACATTGTGAGCTCGACCGGCGGCGAGTTCCCGAAAGGATTGCTCGACCGCGGCGATGGCCGTGGGCATGTCGAGCAAGTGCTGAACTTCCGACTCGGTGAGATGCAGGACCATGGATGGGCTTTGCCAGGGGTTGAGATCGGGGCGAACGAACGTCTCCTTCCGCTGATTGTACGAAGCGAAACCGTCCCGAGGACCATTGGCCAACCAGTAAATACAGGGGGTGCGGCCTGGGCGGGTTCTGTGAGCTAGACTCGGGGAGCGAAATAGTGCCTTCCCATCGATGACCAGCTGAAACAAACGCCTCTGGCAGCCCGATTTGCGGTAATTTTCACGCAAAAACGCGTTATTGCCAGCGAAAAGCTGACGGATCGGGCGGGCTCGATTATCGTGGAAAGGTGATTCGATTGCCGAGTTTGAAGACCATTTAGAAGCGGGAGGTCCTGCGCACGCCGGACCGCGGTTGATCCGTGGTTTCGAACGCAAGTCCCCGGCTGGCAAGCAGTAACGCTGTACGACCGAGCGTCGGGAGTGGATAGAAGTATGACTGCCTGGAACAGGACGATGTGGTTTGCGGTGTGGGCCCTCTTGGGGGTCGCAACCGTCGGAAAGCTCTTTGCCCAATCGACGGCGGTGCCTTTGCGCGCCACGGATAGCCTGTTCCCTCAAGCGACACGGGTCGGTTCCGTTCCCCTCGAACTCGCGTTTGCCGCACCGGACGACAAGACCGCCGAAACCCAAAAGCCCGCTGCGAAAGTCAAGCGAATCGAATTGCCCACGTGGTCAACCGGCACCAAGGCCGACGCGTGGGACGATTACTTTCGTCGCCACGAAGCGCCGCAAAATGAAGTGCGCGAAACCGTCCGCGCGTTGATGGCCGAAAAGAAGCACGATGAAGTGATCGGCCTGATCGAAGGCGCGATTCGTCAGAAGCAAGCTCAGCCCTGGATGTACGAGGCGCTCGGGATCGCCATGCAAGTCAGCGGTCGTCCGGCGGCCGACATTGAACGCGTGATGATGTCGGCGATCGACTTCAGTCGTGGACCGCAGGATTTGATTCGCGTTGCGTACTACTTGTCGCATTGGATGCCCGACGATCGCGCGCTGGCTCAACGAGCGCTGAAGCTGTATCGACAAGCCACCGAGCAAGCTCCGCTCGAAGCCGAGATCTTTACGCATGCCTTGGAACTAGCGAAGCGCTGGGATGATCTCGATGCGATCGAATGGTCGTGCGAAGGCATTCTGCGGTTTCCTTGGCCGCACTCGCAGCGTCACATTCCCGAACATGCCGATCAAGTAGCGACGACCAAGCTCCGCGCGCTGTTGAAGGCCGCCGAGGTTGACCGCGCGGCGGAATTCAAGCGTCGCATCGACGCGGCGCGCACCCGAGATTGCGTCATTCGCGTCTCGTGGATCGGCTCGGCCGACATCGACTTGCTGGTCGAGGATCCCGCGGGCTCGCTTTGTTCATTTAGCAATCCGCGCTCCGCCGGGGGCGGCGTGTTGTTGCGCGATAATCAAACCGCAACCGACGAGCGCGACCAGACCACGAAGTTTGAAGAGTACGTGTGTGCCGAAGGATTGAATGGCATCTATCGCATGCAAATCCGCCGTGTCTGGGGCAAAGTGAACGGCGATAAAATCTCGATCGATTTCTGGACACAGCGCGGCACGCGCGAGGAGCTGCGGCAGCGGCAGGTGATCGAACTGAAAGATGGCGAGGCGGTGGTGAACTTCCAACTGCAGGGTGGCCGACGCGAGTCGGTGGATGCCGACCCGCGGATTGCGTCGACCGTCGGCTACCAAATGGCGATTGGCAAGGCGATCTTGGCTCAGCAGTTTGGCTTGCCGTCATCGGGTGTACGCGGCGATCAACTGCCCGTCAGCACCACGCCGAATCGCAACCTGCTCGGTGCTCAGGCCGGCTATCGGCCGTTGATTATCACGTTGCCCACCGGGGCGAACATGTCGGCGACCGCCGTGGTCTCGTCGGATCGCCGCTATGTGCGAGTTACGGCGCAGCCGTTGTTCTCTTCGATTCCCAACGTTAACGTCTACAATTTTGCGAATGGCAGTGTGTCGTCGGTTCCTGCACCGGTCTCAGCCGGCGCGCCCAACTCACCAGGTGCTCCAGGTGCCTGCGCAGCAGCTTTCAATGTCAATCAATGTCCCAATACGCCGCCGGTGTCGGGCTATGTCATTCTCTTCCATCCCAACAACTTTTTAAACGCCGCGGGCCAATGTGCCACAGCCTCGAATCCCGCTGTCGTTAAGGTCGATCAACTTGTCGACACCACCGAATTTAATCTCACGAGCTTTGACCCGCCGCTGAACGGAACGGCTCCGACCAAACCTGGCCCTGGCAGCGTGCACTTCAATTCATTGCCTCGCTATACAATTCAGGGAGGATTTCCGGCACTCGCGTTTGACGCCCAAGCGTATTTAGCCACACGGACATCGCTGCTCGTCAACAACACAGCTTCGGGCTTAACAGGCCTCCATTTCTTCATGCTCGGTCAAACCCCCATCTCCTTTGATTCATTCAATTGGGACGTGGTTGCCGACTATGCACGCGGCCAGCCCACCATCGCCAACGGCGGGTTTACCATTTTCCGCGACAATCGAAGCTTAGCGGGACTCAATTCAAACGGTCGGCAATATACGGTTTTTGACACGTCAGCACCGCGTGTGCAACAGACACGAAGCATCAATTCGGCAATGGCGGGCATTGCCACGACTTCGGGTACGTTCTATTACGGACGAACTAACTCGGAAGCATCCATCACGCGTGGATTTAACGGAATGGACATGCTGGATTTTGGCTTTTCAGGAACTGCCACGGCCGCCACTCACCGTCCCAATGGAAATGTCAACGCCCCGATCCCCTTTATGCATATTCCATCACCGGTTCCATTCGATCCCCTCCTCCGCAATTTTCCTGATTGGCCGGGCGCGTATGTAGTAAATGATCCATATACCTATCGCTTCTATCGCAGTAACGCGTCGTGGGATGCCTATGGCAGCCTGCCACCACCTAAACCATTTCCCGTGCCTTATCCCCCATACCTAGATCCAAATATCTTGGGTTACCTGGACCCCGCGTACAGAAACGTATCGAGTGGCGACCCAAGCCTATTGGTTCCGCCGGTCTATAAGGCTCCCGAAAATGGGCAAGGCTATTGGCCACAGAACGAAGCGAATCGCACGCCCAACCCCACCGGCATACTCGTGGCTTACACCGGTACGGATACGCTAGACTACTTCAACATCTATGACGAATGGTTCACCTATCCAAGAATCGACGTAGATAACCCGATTGCAAATCCAACTTTAGTTGACACGAGCGCTCCCACGCGCAACCGCGGCACGTACATTCCTGCAGTCGCGCCCTTATCAAACATTCCTGATCGCGCGTCACGCCGTTTCGCCTTAGGCGCTGCGGTCAATCAGTTTGGCCATCGTCGACAAGACACCATCGCCGGGATAGAACAGGTTTTTACACATCGTGCCGATAACCTCATTATTTCTATTCTGGTGTTGTACCCACGGGTTCTCACGTATGATGAGGCGAATCAGGTCGCAACCTGGATGAACTGCTGGGGCGGTGCCGTTAGTTATGATCGCAGTTTATCGCCAGGTCGAAATCCCACGGTCAATGTTATTAACGACGATCGTCGCAGACAAACTCAAGAATGGCCCTACACCATTCCCTAGTAGCTTGGTCTTGCTTGTCGTTAGCGTCACGATTTGTTCATGGGGCGTCGCATGAGGCCAACATGGCTCGCGCGCATGGCTGAGTTAATAGCGCTCGATCTGCGAGCGCTGGCGACGTTCCGGATCGGACTAGCCTGCGTCGTGCTTGCCGATCTATGGAACCGGGCCACAGCTCTCGAAGCTGATTACACCGACTTTGGTGTTCTGCCCCGTGAGCTTGCCACTCAGTTCGCCGGGCCGTATTCGTCGTGGTCGTTGTACATGCTGCGGGGCGATGTCGCTTGGCCCACGACGTTATTCATCGTCACAGCACTCGCTGCCGTGTTGCTCGCCGTGGGGTGGTACACCCGGCTCGCTACGATCGTCGTCTGGCTGCTCCTGATCTCGCTGCATTTTCGCAATGATCTGCTGCTCGATGGCGGCGACGCGGTGCTGAGTGGCTGCTTGTTTTGGGGCATGTTCTTGCCGCTGGGGGCCGACTGGTCATTCGATGCACGGCGACGCGACTCGCAAGCTGGGACACCAAGTGTGGCGTCGGTGGCGACGATTGCGCTGGTCATGCTCATCTTCTTGGTTTACTTCTCGTCGGGCTTCATGAAACGGGGCGAGAGTTGGGAGAACGGCACTGCGCTGTTCTACGCGCTGAATCTCGAGGTGTACGTTTCTCCGCTGGGCCGGCAGCTCTTACAGTTTCCTCGCATCTTGCCGTGGTTGACCTACACGGTCCTGTATGCCGAACGGTATGGCATCTGGCTCCTGTGGCTGCCGTGGTTTCACGTGCCGCTGCGTACCACGCTCGTGATGCTCGGTTGGCTGTTTCATCTGTCGTTGATTCTACTGCTGGACCTGGGGGTGTTTCCGTTTGTATGTCTTGTGGCGTGGATTCCCTTGCTGCCCACGCCGGTCTGGGATGCGCTGACCGGTCGGTGGTCGAAGCTGTTCAACAAGTCAAACACACGCCAAGGTCCTGCATCATCCGTGGCTCCGATTCCATCACCTTGGCGGCGACGCCTCGGTTGGCTCGGTCAAGCCGCTTTGTTGTTCGTGTTATACGGCGTAGTGATGGCCAACCTGACGGCCACGTTTCCCAATCGGTTCGGGAACACGCGGTTGATCCCGACTGGGCTGATGAACACGATCGACGCCCTGCGCTTGCAGCAAGGTTGGGCGTTGTACGCACCCGACCCCGGCGAGCGTGACGGCTGGTTTGTCGCCACGGGCACCTTGGCCAACGGCACACTCGTCGATCTCTGGAATCCCGACCAACCGCCGACCGACGACAAGCCGAACCTCAACACGTATTTCAAGCACCAACGTTGGAAGCGTCTCGGTTTCTTGGCCGTCGATTCAAAGTACCTGCCCTTACGCCGCGCGTTGCTCGAGTGGCTCGTGCGGCAATGGAACCGCGATGTGGCCAAGTCGCCGCAAGAACACGTCGTGCGGGCCGAGTTGCGCTACTGGATCGAAACCACCAAAGCCGATCGGACCGTGCCCTGGATTGAGATCAAATTGGCCGAGATCGACGAGACTGAGCCGTAACCGACATTCGCTTTACGGACGAAGTGATTGCTGCTGTGCGGGTGTGCGTCACAGTCACAGTTAACGAGCTCGCATGGGCCATCCTGCTCGTTTTGCCGGGAACGGCGCTCGCCGAGACACGTCGCCCCGTTCCCGAACCTAGGGTTGCATGAGGACGCGGCTCGCATGTCGCTACCGCGTCGCACGCCATTCATCGAGTCGGGAGCGAGTATCATGTCGCAAGCTGTTGCGGGTGTCGATAAAGAAACGTTGACGTTGGTGCAAAGTCGTTTCGGCCA
>JAEUIL010000369.1 GCA_016794255.1 Planctomycetaceae bacterium
ACGCAAGCGATCCGGCAGCGGCCATGTCGACCGACTCGCGGCCAACCTTGGAGCAGATTGCGACAACCGCACCTGCTGTGCCCGACCAATCCACGTGCTGCGTGCGATTCACGCGTGCCAGCGCCGACGCAACTTGGTTCAACACTCCACCTTAACAGCAGCACTTTCGCTGCCAGCAACATGAAACCTCAAGGCGAGCGCTGGATAATTGAAATTTTCTGACAAAAACATCAAACCCTCACAACGTGCAGAGCCGATACATGACTCACACAGGGCGGGCGACCGATGTGCGCGCAAGTACTGCGCGTGCTGGCTGGTTTGGCGACGAGCGATCGTCGTGGAACCGGCAACGAGTTGCAATCACGTTGACGTAAGGAAGCGTCTGATGATGAGAAACCGACTTCGCGTTTACTACGGTCCCGACGATGCTCAGTCCGCGCCTGCTACGGCGGACCCGAACCGGGTTCGCATCTCGCTTGGCGAGATCCTGCCGCTGCTGGCCGAAGCGGTGGAAAGCAAACGAACCTGGCTCAAAGACTTCGAAGATGAAGAGCTGAACATCTCGCTCGATCTCTACGAATGCATTCTCGCCTATCAGCATTGTCGCCGACCGGTGGCATAGTTGGTGGGTGACTTTGATCGCTGAAACTTCACGGCCCGGTGAGCGGTTGCTTGCCGGGCCGTTTTTTTTGCGAGAGGCAAGCGACCGCCCGAGGCAGGCCATCACGTTACCGCGAACATCTGCCAAAGCGATAGCGCCATCGCACGGTCTCGGGAGCCTGCGTGGGTAGAACCGCCGGGAGGATCGTGATTCGTTCCCCCTCGGTGAACAGCCGAGCATCATCGAGCGCTGCCACCGACCAACCTGCGAGCGACGTCAGTTCATACGAGCTTCCCAGCCACGCGGGAACGGTGTTTACGCGGCATGCCACATCGCAGGTGATTTGCTCGTTGGTCGGGTCAAGCTCGAACGCCGCCGACCAATGACTGCGCCACGCCATTCCCACGGCCAGAGCCACCACCACGCCGCGGTCGCGCGACTCGACGTGAATCTGTTGCAGCGGCGGACTCGTTGGCCACGGCGACTCGTCGAGCGACTCGGCCGAACTGAGCCACCCGCGCTCGCCATCCGCAGTTTGCACGACGATCCGATGCGCGTAGCGATCGCCACGATGCTCAAAGATCAACCGCAACTTGCCACAGGCCAACTCAATCGGCTTGCTCAATCGCTGGCGACCTCCTGACCCACACGCCATCGCAAGAACGCGTCGAAGAACGGCTGCAACAAGTTGCCGTCGACCACGCCGTGAAAGTTGAGCACCTTGTGGCCCGTGCGTTCGTCCTTGACGCGTTGGTCGGGATGCAAGAAGTAGCTGCGAATCTGCGAGCCGAAACCAGTCTTGGCCTTGCCAGCATACTTCGCCGCCTGTTCGGCATCGCGACGGTCATCTTCGAGCCGGGCCAAGCGTGCCCGCAGCATCTTGTACGCTTGCGCCCGATTCTGGTGCTGGCTGCGCTCGTTCTGGCATTGCACGACGATGCCCGACGGATTGTGAGTCAGTCGAATGGCGCTCGCCGTCTTGTTGACGTGCTGACCGCCGGCACCGCTGGCGCAGAACACATCCTCACGGACATCGTCCTTGTTGATCTCGACCTCGGCCTCGTTCGTGATCTCGGGTGACACGTCGATCGCGGCGAAACTCGTCTGCCGCTTGCCATCGGCATTGAACGGGCTGTTCCGCACCAAGCGATGCACACCGCTTTCGCCCTTGAGATAGCCGTAGGCCATCGGCCCGCGCACGATGATCGTGGCGTGATCGATGCCGGCTTGGATGTCATCCTGCCGCTCGATCAACTCGACGTCGTAGTC
>JAEUIL010000418.1 GCA_016794255.1 Planctomycetaceae bacterium
CCGCCGAGTTGATCGAGGTGCATTGGCACAATTTTGCCCGGGTACGGCGAGGCGAACGCCACTTGCTCGCGGCCACTGGCCACGTTCTGGAACGTGGTCATGAACAACGACTCGCCGGTGACCATTCGTTTGCCGGCGGTCAGCACTTTGTTCCAGAAGCCTTGTCCCTGCGGAGCCGAGGGGTCGCCGAACACGGTTTCCATTTTGATGCCGCTGGTCATGTACATCATGCCACCCGCCTCGGCGATCACCATCTCGCCCGGGTCGAGGGTCACTTCGGCAAATTGCATCTCTTCGCCGAAGATTTCGTAATCGATCACGTCGGCCGAGCGGCCCACGGCGGTCATCGGCGGCACGGGTGGCCCACCGCGACCGGCCATCGCTTGCATGATCGCGCCCACCGTGCGAGCTTCGACCCAGTTGGTGGTGCCTGGCCCGTAGACCATGGCCCGATCGCCGCCGACGGTCGGCAAGGCCGCGATGAGTTGTCCCAGCGTCATCGGACCGATCGACTGCCCGTTCTGAGCGTAGTACCAAACTGCGTCACCCGACATGATGTGAGTCCTTGTATCGTGGGGCCGGCGAAGTAAGAGTGCGGGAATCTCGAATGAGCCAACCGCAGCGGCGATTGCTAGCACGTGACTAGGCGGTGACAGCTAGCTGGCCCTGATGATCGTGCAATTAGCTCAATCAATCAAGCCGAGAATGCCTGATTGCCAGCGGTCGAGTCCCCCGCGAGCGACGAACTGGAATTGACCCCCTTTCGGCCGAGGCTCTATTCTCCGACCGACTCGCGAATCTCCCCGGTAAACGTGCCGCATGTGGATCATCGATCGCTACCTACTGCGCCAGTTCGTGCAGGTGTTTTTCATCTGCTGGTTCAGCCTCACCGGGTTGTTCGTGGTGTTTCATGCGTTCGGTAATCTCGACGAGTTCATCCGCTACTGCGAGGCCCGCGATCTGCCGCTGCTGCCCGTCATGGGCGAGTACTATGCCTATCGGACCGTGGCGTTCTTCGATCAGATGAGCGCGATCCTGACGATGATCGCGGCGATGTTCACGATCACCTGGATTCAACGCCACAACGAACTCACCGCTTTGATGGCGGCCGGTCTGTCGCGACGTCGTATCGTCAAGCCAGTCATCATCGCCGCGGTGCTCATCAGTCTCGGCGCGTTGGCGAGCCGCGAGACGGTGATCCCCCGATGCCGCTTGGAACTCGAACGCGATATTCGGGACCT
Source organism: Planctomycetaceae bacterium (assembly GCA_016794255.1). Taxonomy (GTDB): domain Bacteria; phylum Planctomycetota; class Planctomycetia; order Pirellulales; family PNKZ01; genus JAEUIL01. The sequence continues at coordinate 1,242 of JAEUIL010000418.1, forward strand.
GGGGGGCGAGGCTCCCAAGCCGCTCCGCACTCAGTACGACAACGAAACCGGCGTGCTGTTCCGTGGTCAGCAGACGATTGCTGCTGAGAAGCGGATTCATAATCCCAACTTTCTCTTGCCCTCGTCGATCGATCCGCTCGGCCGGTCGATCACGGCTCCCGACTGCTATTATCGCGCGGCGACTGCCGATCGCCCCGGGGGCTACCTGTTCGAGAACATCACCACGCCCCTCGAGTTGTTGCAAAATTCATCGCTCAAATTGGGCGAACGACCGGTTGTGCTCACACCACGCGACTATCCCGACTGGCTCAAGCCCAACGAGTTGTTCGTGGTCAGCGGCTTCGAGTTCAGCCATCTCGCCGGCAGTCCCACGTGGCGGCAGTTCTCATCGACCGGCGAATTGATCGTCGGCATTCGCAATCCCGCGATCCACTTTCCAGACAACGTGCGTGTGGCGATCCATGCACGCATGGTGCAACCGTTGCTCGACGTGACGCTGCTGTTCTTGGGTCTGCCGCTGGTGCTCACGCGCGAGAATCGCAACATGTTCATGGCCATCGGTCTGAGCGTGGTGCTCGTCGGCGGGTTTATGCTCGTGCAGCTCACGGGTCAATATCTGGGGTCCTCCGGGCTGCTGTCGCCGGCCTTGGGCGCGTGGTTGCCGGCGATGGTGTTTGTCCCGCTGGCCGTGTACCTTTACGATCGGGTTGAGCGCTAACCGTCGCGGCAGCTGCCGACGTTCGTCGCCTCACGCCCTGCCATCGTTCACGCCCCCGCTTGGAGTCTGCCATGACGTCTACCAGCACGCCCTGGGTCGACGGTTTGACCATCGGTCAAATGCTGCGTCAAACCGCCGCCCGAGTCCCCGATCACGACGCGTATGTGTTTCACGCGCTGGGCGCGCGAGCCACGTATCGCGAGTTTGATCGGCAAGTCGACGAGGCGGCCGCGGGCTTGCTAGCCCTGGGGATCTCGCAGGGGGACCATGTTGCCGTTTGGGCCACGAACGTGCCTCAATGGGTGATCTTGCAGTTTGCCACGGCTCGCATCGGTGCGGTGCTTGTCACGATCAACCCCGCCTACCGACCGCACGAACTCCGCTACGTGCTCAAACAAAGCGATGCGGTCGCGCTGCTGCTCGTCGATCAGTTCAAGACGTCGAACTACTTCGCAATGCTGAACGAGGTGTATCCCGAACTGGCCAGCGGCACGCCGGGGAGCGCCCACTCGGCCGAGTTTCCCAAGCTGAAATGGGTTGTCGGTCTGCGTGGCTCGACACCCGCCGGCGCGATCAGTTGGGACGATCTGCTGAGTCGCGGTCAAACGATTCCCATCGATCTGTCGATGTACGAAAAACTTCTCTCGGCCGACGACAAGATCAACATTCAATACACCTCGGGTACGACCGGTTTCCCGAAAGCGGCGACGCTCAGCCACCGCAACCTGCTCAACAACGCCTACTATGTCGGCGGCTGTCAGCGGTTCACGGCCGACGACCGGGTCTGTATTCCCGTGCCGTTCTACCATTGTTTTGGTTGCGTATTGGGGACGCTCGGCGCGACGGTTTATGGAGCCGCGATGATCGTGCCGGCCGACTCGTTCAACGCCACGGCCACGCTC
>JAEUIL010000448.1 GCA_016794255.1 Planctomycetaceae bacterium
GCGTGAAGTGACACTCTCAACGTCGCGCAGCCGTCAGCAACTGCTCGTCTCGGCCGACTTGGGCAACGGTCAACGGGGCGATCTCACCACACAGGCCAAGTATCAATCGGCCGACCCCAAGATCGCGCTGGTCGACGATCGCGGCGTGGTGACTCCGCGCGCGACGGGCACGACGACGATCACCGTGCGCGTCGGCAAACACGAGCAACGTACGAACATCACCGTTGGCGAGATCATCACGCCCGCCCCGATCGATTTCACGAACGAGACCCTCGCCGCCTTCAGCCGCGCCGGGTGCAATTCGGGCGCGTGTCATGGTTCGCCGCAGGGTAAAGGTGGCTTTCGACTCAGTCTCCGCGGCTACGATGCCGCGCTGGATACGTTGACCGTGACGCGCGAGGCGGGCGGGCGACGCATCAATCCGTTCGCACCGTCGACCAGCTTGATTTTGCAGAAAGGCTCGGGCCGGTTGCCGCATCAAGGTGGCATTCGCTTTCGGCCCGACGAGGCGGCGTATCTCACCTTGCAACAATGGATCGCCGAGGGGGGCGCGACACCGCCGCCGGATCGCAACCTCGTGAAGCTCGAGGTCCTGCCCGGCTCGCAACGTTTGCACAGCGATCATCCGCGGCAACAGCTCGTGGCTCTGGCGCACTTCGACGATAACACGGTGGTCGACGTTTCGCCGCTGGCCATCTTTTCGACCAATGTCGACCCGGCCGTCGAGGTCAGCAGCGACGGGCTGGTCACGTTTCACAGCACGGGCGAGGCGACGGTGCTGGTCAAGTATCTCGAACAAGTGAAGGGCGTGCGGCTCACCTACGTCAAGCACGATCCGCAGTTCGTGTTCCGTGCCCCGCCGCTGGTCAACGACGTCGATCGACACATCTTTGCCAAGCAACAGACGCTGCAATTGCAGCCCGCCGAGTTGTGCGACGACGCGACTTTTTTACGACGGGTGACGCTCGATCTGACCGGAGCGTTGCCAACGGTCGAAGAAGCGCGGGCGTTCCTGGCGTCGACCGCCGCCGACAAGCGAGCCCGGTGGATCGACACGCTGCTCGAACGCAACGAGTACGCGTCGTTTTGGGCTTTGAAATGGGCCGACGTGATGCGCGGCAGTCGCGAGACGATCTCGGAACGGGGCGTGCATAGCTTTCATCGTTATCTCGTGCAGCACTTCGCCGCCGATCGCTCGTTCGCCGAACTAGCTCGGGCCGTGATCACCGGCACCGGCAACACCCTGCATCGGCCCGAGGCCAACTTTTACCGGATCGCGCAGACGACCGAAGATGCCGCCGAGAGTTTCGCCCAACTCTTTCTCGGCCTGCGTGTGCAATGTGCCCGTTGTCACAATCATCCGTTCGAGGCGTTGACGCAAAACGACTATTACGGCTTGGCGGCGTTCTTTGCCCGCGTGAAGAACAAGGGCAAGCAGTTCATGCTCGACGACACGATCATCTATCTGGCGCGGAATGGCGAGGTGCAACATCCGCAGACGAAGAAAACCGTCGAGCCGATCGCGTTTGGCGTGCCCGCGGGTCCGTTGACCGCCGATGACGATCGACGCGAGAAGCTCGCCGACTGGCTCTTGAGCGCCGACAACCGTTGGTTCGCCACGTCGACCGTGAATCGCATGTGGTATCACCTGCTCGGCACGGGGATCGTCGAGCCGGTCGATGATTTTCGCGATTCGAATCCGCCGTCGCATCCGGAACTGTTGCAGGGGCTGGCCGACGAGTTCGTGCGGAGCGGCTATCGGTTCAAGCCGGTGATTCGCATGATCTTGAACAGCCGGGCCTATCAACTCGCGTCGCAGGGTGTGCCGCAGCAGTCGCCCCACGCGGCTCGCCCGGACCGGTATTTTGTGCAAGCCAAGATTCGCATGCTGTCGGCCGAGCAGATTCTCGATGGCATTTGCACTGCGACGGGCTTGCCCGAGCGGTTCGCCGGTTATCCGCTGGGGACGCGAGCCACGGAACTTGCCGAGGGGGCCGTGCCGCATCATTTCTTGACTGCGTTCTCCAAGCCGATTCGCGATGTGCAATGCGATTGTGCGCGAGAGGACGAGCCGTCGTTGAACCAAGTGATTCACTTGCTCAACAACGCCGGCGTGATCGAGAAGATTCGTTCGCCCGAGAGTCGCTTAGGTCGCTGGTTGAATGAGAAGTTGCCCGCGGACGCGATCATCGAGCGGTTGTATCTCGCCGTGCTGACCCGGTTGCCGACCGCTGCGGAGAAACAGTTGGCGTTGAAACACGTGCAGTCGCTCAACGACGAGCCCGCCGGGCTGCAAGATTTGTTGCATGCGTTGCTGAACGCGAATGAGTTTTTACTGCGGCATTAGCAGGTGAATTCAGGGCGACTTCGGAAGCGCAGATCCGGTGTTACGCGCAGAACGCGATGCGCGTATCTGTCGCAAAACGAGGCTTTCTCGTAGATTTTTTGATCGGCAGCCGCTTTTTTCTTGACGGAAGATCACCGACCCGGACACGATATAGCTTGGCAGGTTGTGAAGGGCGTATGGCAGGTGTGGCACGCCCAAATGCGGTAGGTTTTTGGGTTCTGGGTGGCTAAGGCAGGATCACCAACTTTTTGAAATGGGTGGGCTTATGAGTCAGCAAAGGCAGGCGAAGAAGTCGGGGTTGTCGCATCGGTTGATCATCGAGTTGCTTGAAGATCGCACGATGTTGGCGGGCGACGTGGCGGCGTTCAATGAGTTTCTGCAAGCCGATCTCGACGCGATGGATTCCAGCGCGTACGTCGAGTCATCCGCGAGCGACGTGCAATTTTCGTCGTTTGCATTAAACTTCGGCCCCGTCGACTGCGACTCACCAGTTGACACGTCGGCTCCGATAATCGCCACCGATTCTGGTGAGTCGACGACAGACGTGGTATTGCCCTTTAAGGCGTTTGACAGCTTTTGGAGGCTCCCCGCGGATATCGGTTCTGCGGGAGGTAGCCCGAGTCCAGTGCCGCCTGTCGGCATCGTGCTGCCTGGCGATGCGATTGGAGACTGCCCTGAGCTTCCTCTTGAAATCGCGCCTGTGGTAATCAATCAAGATTTGCCCGTGATCACGATCGAAAAGCCGACAGGGATTTCGCCAGTTCATTGGGGACTCGGGCCAGTCCTCCAGCCAGCCACCGTCACGCAACCGGTGGAAGTCGTTTCGGCTCCGGTTCACTCGGCCCCGGCTGAATCAGTGCCCAGCGTAGTCGCGAACAACGTGTACCCTGCGGCGGTGCTGGTGAACTACGACCCCGCCACGCAGGTAGCGACGTACGACTACTACACCGCGGCCGACGCCCCTAGAGATCGACGCACGACTGTTGTCGATGGCTATAACGTCTATCGGTTGTCGAGTTTGCTCAATGCCGGTTATCACAGCCAGTTGGCCGGCGATGATGCCCAGGCACAGGCGTTGAACGCGCGGCGCGACTCAAACGAATGGGCCCAATACTTTGGCGTCTCGATTAACGCACATGCGGGCAGCGAAGCGCTGGGGCTTTATGATCCAGGGAAACTGGCACAAGAGTTGGCCTCATATGCCGGATATTCGCCAGCAGAGCGGGCACTGCTCGAGATGAGCACGAAGAGCTCGATTGACAATCTTCGTAACGCAGAGAACTTGATTGCGATATTTGAACGCCGCATTTATGAAGCTGCGACGAGATTCGCCGAACTAGGTGCCTTCAAGAACACGATCGGTTTTGAAGCGATTTTCGCTGCCTTTGATCGTCTGATTAGTCGCATGAACTCGCTGACGGATTATCAATTACCTGCGGGGACAGGATTGCCAGGTGGCACGTTCAGCAATGGAACGACAAGAGTTGCCATTCCGATGAGCGATTGGCTGACCATGCTGAAGACACGCGAATTTGCGACTACCCGGGTGATGCTTGACCTGAATCTCCTTGAAACCTCGATGCCTACCCTAGCACTGCAGGCATTTCAAATGAACACGATCGGTCTCAAGGGCCCTTTTGAAAATCTGCCCGTGAGTCCCGTCTTCAGGATTCTGGAAGCCATCGGGATGACGATCGGAGAAGCGAACCTTAAACAGGCTGACGCAATTCCCCATTTCTGGGACTTTATCGTTCAGTTTTTTGATACGCGAGTTGCAGAAACTGAATCGGGTCTGCAACAACAATTTGCATTCATGACGGGAAGCGTTCAAGTCGATGGAGTTGCGTCCTTACTCGGAATGGACTCGACGCGAGCTTCCACTCTGTCAGAACAAAACGATGCCATGTTTGCCTTGCTAGCGCAGAGTGGCACGAGTGGAACAACGAATGACGATGGCGACCGTACCAGCCTCGCTACGCTCGTGACTCAGTACAACGTCGATGATCCGTCGTAGTTCGTGTTGCGGGGACGACCACGTTTTCGGCGCGAAATCGCAAGCGAGCTGTGGGACGGGTTGACTTGGCGAGCGGGGCGAGCCGGTTAACCGATCCGGCACGCGCCGTTGTCGCAGCTTTGCCCCTTGCCGAAGATCAGGTAGCGACGTTTGGCGACCTGACGGTAGAGGAACTTCCAGAGCGGTAGGCTAAACGGCAGCCATAAGATCGGGGCGAGGGGCCAGAGCCACGGCATGTGCAGGCTCATGTGACGGTACGCCTCGACTCCAGCGTGACGACGGCCCGACTGATCGACGAGATACATGTCGGTCATGAGCTGCTCGTGCGTCAGATCTGGATAGCGTTCGGCCACCTCGGGCTCGTGCAGCGACAGAAATGCGAGCTGCCCACGGGTGTCGAGAGCGCGCAGACGACGGACCGCGGCGAGACAAAAGCGGCAATGTCCGTCGAACAGTAACACGTCGGCCGTCGGCCGATCGGCAGGCGTCGGCAGTCCGAGACTCGCGGTTTGCTCAAAAGTGGCGGTCGACATGATCGGGCTCCTCTCCGTTCTATCGTAGGTCATCCGAGCTACGGAGGAAACCGCGAAACGGGCTAATCGGTTAACGACCGCGACTTCCGGACAGACCAGATCGCAAGCTCGGCTAGCGTCACGATTTCGTCGGGCGCGTGCGAACAAACTGGGCCAAATTCGCGGCGTCATCGGTGCCAATCCGCCAGACACCTCGCCGCAGTCGCAATTCGACGCAGTCGCGCCCCCAGATGTTCCACACCCAACCGCCACGTAGCGAGACGTGGATCCCCCAGCCGTCGAGAATGGTCGTACGTCCGACCGCGACACTCTCGATGTCTTGATACGCCACACTGCGGCGGAACAACGGCACCGGACCGAACGCGACCTGCAAGCAGTTGCCGAGATCACGCACTGTCAAATGATGAAACGAGGCTGCGAGCAACAGCACAAACAGGCCGGCAGGCCACATGATCCACCGCATCACGACGTCCGGCCACGCGTACCAGCCGATGCCGAAC
>JAEUIL010000449.1 GCA_016794255.1 Planctomycetaceae bacterium
CCGGTGGCCGGCTTGAGTTTGTCGCTGTTCACGAGCAGCAAATCGGACCACTTGTAGGCCCAATAGTCGACGAACTCGGGTCGATCCAAAAGCTGCTCGATGAGCGTGTCCCGTTTGCTCGGCGACTTGTCGGCTAAGAACGCCTGAGCCTCGGCTTTGGTCGGCAGCACGCCGATCGTGTCGAGAAACGCGCGACACAGGAACTCGCTGTCGTCGGCTACTGGCGAGGGCGGGACATGTAAGCTCGCCAACTTCGCGAGCACGTGCTCGTCGATGAAGTTCCGCGGCTGTACGGCGGCCAGCTCTTGCGATGGCATCCGATCGAGGTACGGCACGGTGATCGTCGCGGTGTCGAGCTTGCTGAGATACCAAGCCGTGATCGCGCCTTCGCCATGGCCCGTGATCGTGACGAGGCCGGTGTCATTGACCGACGCCATTGTGGCATTGGTCGATGTGTAACGACCCCAGCGAGTGACGTCTTCAGTATGGCCATCGCTGAAATGGGCCATGAGCACGAGCTGCTGCTTCTTGCCCGGCTCGAGCGTGACATGCTTGGGAAGCACTTCGATCCGCTCAATCCGCGGATCCGACGCTTGCGGAGCGGTCATCCCGGCGGCGATCCACTCGGCGAGCACGCGATACTCAAGCGACCGCGTATCGAAGCGAATGCCACCTTTGTGCGGCACCGCGCCGGTCGGCTTGGTCAGCAGCAGACTGCGGCCCGGGTCCGACGGCACAACGCGGCGACCGCGTGCTTGGCGTGAGATGGTGAAAAAATCACCCTCGGGATCGTAGCCAAAGAGCGAGAGCTTGAAGCCCCCTTTGCCCGACTGGGCACCGTGACAAGGACCGCTCGTGCAGCCGGTTTTGGCCATCACGGCTTCGACATGATTGCGAAAGCTCCACGAGAACGGTTGATCGAAATTGCGCACAATCACCGGCACTTGGCCGACGCCGGTTTTGCTGCGCGCCGTGATCTTGGCCGAACCGTTGCCGATCGGACGCGCGATGTTGTTCTCGATTGCCACGACCTTCGGATCGCTTGATTCGAACGTGATGCCGGCGGTGGTGAGGTCATAGCCCGGCACGACGAGCGACTGCCGTGCCTCACGCGACGACAGGTCAACCTTCACGGGCAAAATCTCGAGCGTTTCCGCCACGCTGATTTGCGCGAGGGTCACGATCAGAGTCAAAGCAAGCAGCGATGTGCGCATGACGTCATTCGATCCAAGTTAACGGGATACATTCCCAAGCCGTGACCTTCGGTCACGGGGAACACGCGTTTGGTCGTGTAGTGCAAGTCATTCCCACTCAAGCCGCGCAACTGCCACAACGTGACTGAAAGTTACGACTTGGAAACCAAACACGAAACACTCAACACCAAACACGCTCTCTTAAAACAACTCGCGAATCTCGTGCTTGCCGTGATCGACAAGCGCGAACGGTCGCTTTTGCGGCCCGGGGAGAGTTGTCTCGAGATCGAGACCCAGGCTGCGGAAGATGGTGCCGACCACCTCGGGCGGATCGCAGGGACGCTCGACCGGCACGCCGCCGATCGCGTCGCTCTTGCCGATCACGCGGCCACCTTGCACGCCGCCACCGGCGAACATGCTCGTCCAGACTTGCGGCCAGTGATCGCGTCCGCCGGCCGGATTGACGCGCGGCGTGCGGCCAAACTCTTGCAGCGAGCAGACCAGCGTGTTGTCGAGCATCCCACGCTGATGCAGGTCTTCGAGCAGAGCACTGTACGCTTGGTCGTACATTGGCGCGACAATATCGCGCATCCCCTCAATCGATGTGAACGGCTTTGAGCCGTGGATGTCCCAGGTGATTTCGTCGAACACGGTGAGGAACGTGTTGACCGTGACAAAGCGGACGCCGGCCACTAGCAACCGCCGCGACAACAAGCAGCATTGTCCAAAGCGGTTCATACCGTAGCGTTCCCGCGTCTTCGGCGATTCTTTGCTCAGGTCGAACGCTTCGCGCGCTTGTTTGCTGGTCATCAGGCGATACGCCGACTCGAAATTGCTGTCGAGCAGGGCGGCATCTTCGCTCGCTTCAAAATGCTTGACCGTTTCATCGACCACCGAGCGAAGCTTGCGACGCCGATCAAGTCGCGCCTCGCCAATCTCGCGCGGCGGCAGCAGATTAGGAACTTTGAAGTCGGCCTTCGACGGATCGGCCATCAACACAAACGGGTCATGTGCCTTGCCCAAGAAGCCGGCATCTTGACCGTGCGGCAGGTTGCCACCCGTGCGGCCCATCGGCTCGGGCAGGATCACGTGTCCCGGCAGATCGGTGCGTCGGCCGAGCAAGTAACTCGCCACGCAACCAGCGTGCGGTGTGTTGATGCCACCCTGGAACAGGCGACCGGTCTGGAGCATCTGATGGCCGGTGTCATGCACCGCAGCCGCGGTGTGATAACACGACCGCACGAGCGAGAACTTGTCGCCGTGCTTCGCCATCTGCGGAAAGATTTGCGAGATCTGAATCTCGGGCGATGTGGTCGCGATGGGTTGGAATGGACCACGGATCTCGGCCGGAGCGTCGGGCTTCATGTCCCAGGTATCGAGCTGACTCGGTGCCCCGAGATTGAAGATCATGATGCAGTTGCGATTCTCGTGCCCGGGTGCCACTCGGCCGGAACTTGCCGCCGCAGCGACATCGGCCATCGACAGTCCGACCGCGCCCAAGGTGCCGACTTGCAGAAAATCGCGTCGCGTCAGACCGTCGCACGTTTGGGCGGTCCCTTCACCAGTGATCTTGAGCATGTCCGTGTCTCCCTGGGCAGTGCGAGTGGTGCGCCTCGGGACTCTACCCGCGCGCGTCTCTCTAGTCTATCCAACGGAATAAGTCTCGGAACCCAGCGCTGCTAAGTCAATCAGTTTCTGCATAAACTGATATGACTTGAAGGTGGCCTGAATCATGAAAGTCGGGGATGCACATGATTCATGAAACGCTCGTTAATCCCAGCAATTTGACTTTTGCGCGGGACTCATCGACCATGGCGACCTTGCTTTGTCGACCCGTCCCAACTGCTGAAAGCATCCCATGCTCACGCTCGTTCGCCTGACCGCTATCGCGTTCGCACTACTCGTCTCATCGGACATCTGGGCTCAAGCCCCGGCGGTAAGGACGCCATCGTTCGCGCTGCAGATAGCTGCGGATCGGCCTGAGGCGATTTACAAGTCAGGCGAGGAAGTGACTTTCAACATCAAGCTGCTCAAGGACAACCAGCCAACCGCGGGCGTCGAACTGTCGTACACGCTCACCGTTGACGGTCACAAACAATTGAGCACCGGCAAGCTCACCTCGGCCGATCAGCCGGTGAGCGTCAAAGGCAAACTCGACGAGCCAGGATTCTTGCGACTCGTCGTGACCTGCAAGCCCGCGGGAGGTGCGGCGGTCACCGGACTCGGCGGCGCGGGAATCGACCCACTCGCGATCAAGCCGAGCCTGCCGGTGCCGGATGATTTTGATGAGTTCTGGAACGAGCAGAAACGGCAACTGGCCGCGGTGCCGATGAACCCCAAGCTCACGCCGGTGACCGCGACCGTGGACACGGTGGATTGTTTCGACCTGCAAGTCGATTGTCTCGGCGGCAAACCGGTGTCGGGCTACTATGCTCGGCCGAAGCAGGCGATGCCGAAGAGCTTGCCCGCCATCCTCTTCGTGCATGGTGCCGGAGTGCGCAGCAGCGTGCTCGCGTCACCATGTAACGAGGCGAATCGCGGTCGCTTGGCCCTCGATATCAATGCCCACGGCATTCCAAACGGCAAACCGGCGGAGTTTTACACTAGCCTCAGCACCAGCGACTTGGCGCAGTACACGCTCAAGGGACGTGACAGCCGCGAGAATGTCTATTTCCGAGGGATGTATCTCCGCGTGCTGCGAGCCCTCGATTTCCTGTGCGCTCAGCCGGAATGGGATGGCAGAGTGTTGATGGTATCCGGCGCGAGCCAAGGTGGCGGGCAAGCACTCGCCGCCGCTGGACTCGACCAGCGCGTGACGGCGTTCTTCGCCGGAGTGCCGGCTTTGTGCGATCACTCGGGCAACGCCATCGACCGGGTCGCCGGTTGGCCGCGGATCGTGCCGCTCCATGCGAACCGTAAGCCTGATCCCAAGGTGCTCCAGATGGCTCGCTATATCGACGGCATGAACTTCGCCACGCGGACCAAAGCCGATGCGATTCTCACTGTCGGGTTCATCGACGCAGTCTGCCCACCAACCAGCGTCTACGCGACGTACAACAATCTCTCTGGTCGCAAAGAGATGGTAACCGGTGTGTCGATTGGACATGCCGTGTGGGCTGCGTCGAACGAACGCGTCGATCGGTTTTTCAAAGAGCACATCGCCCAGGTCAAAGGAACCAAGTAAAGCTAAGTGCGTGGCGTTGAAACGCAGCACGGTCTTGTGGTCCCGATCAGTAGTTTGGTAAACTGATATGAAATAACCATCGACCGCAGCAACCCATCCTTTGCTCATGCCTGCCAACCGCACGCGGAAGATCAATGAAGTCAAAGATCGCCTGCTCACGCGGCTACGCAACGGCTTTTATCAGCCGGGGGATCGGTTTCTCTCCAATCGCGATGTCGCCGAACTGTTCGAGATCAGTTACCAGACGGCCCATCGGCTGATCGCCGAGTTGTGCGACGAAGGGCATCTGGAACGTCGTCCGCAGTCGGGTACGTATGTCCCCGGCGGACCCGCGCCGCTGACCGGCGTGCAGCTTATCTTCGATGCACGAGCGCAAAAGAACTTCAGCTTCGGCTCGAAATTGGTGTCGAAGCTAACCGAGCGACTCGACGCCGATGGCGTGCAGTGGACCCTTGCCTGGTCCGACGGCGACTGGCAACTCGACGCCACGCAGTTGCCCGTGATTTGGGAGTCGCCGCAGGCCGTCGAACGTTGCCTGCGGGCTCGACGGCAAGCGGTGTTGATCAACGATCGGCCGCGCGGCGGGCTTGAGGCGCTATTGATCGATAGTGTCTCGACCGACGACTTCTTGGGCGGCGCGTGTGCCGGCGAATTGCTGCGCTCGCAA
>JAEUIL010000607.1 GCA_016794255.1 Planctomycetaceae bacterium
AGCAGGCGACGGGCGGCACTTGCTAGGGTTGTCGAACGCGGTTCGTGAGCGGGGCAGGGGAGGGGAGGGGAGCGGGGGAACCAGTGCGGCTGCCGGGAACGACGTTTCTCGGCGGTACAGCTTACCTGAAAGTAAGGCTCGGCCCAGGAAACGTGGGCCGACGGCCTACGCCTTCAGGTGAGCCTCGGCCTTAGTCATCTCTTTGAGCAGCGACAGATTGGGCTTGGTGCCAATTCCAGGGGCGTCGAGAGCCACGACCCGTTGCGAGCCGTCCTCGCCCTTGATGAGCTTAACGTCCGGCTCGCCCAGATCGCTGTGGTAGAACCGGCTGGAGGGGAAGATGTCGGCCGGGTAGATGAAGTTGTCGAGCATCGCCAGGCTAATGCAGATCCGGGCTCCGACGGCGCTTTCCAACATGCCGCCAACCCAGCAGGGGATACCGGCCTTGCGCGCCAAGTTATGGATCGCCACGGCCGGCGTGAGTCCGCCGCAACGACCGGGCTTGATGTTGATCCACTTGCACGCCCCGAGTTCGATCGCCTGCTCGGCCCGGTGGAGGCTGTTGATGGTCTCGTCGAGGCAAACGGGCGTCCGAATCGCCGATTGCAGCCGAGCATGATCGAGCACATCGTCGTGTTGCAGCGGCTGTTCGATCATCGCGAGATGGAAGTCGTCGAGCCGGCAGAACATCTCGAAGTCGGCCGTGGTGTAGCCACTGTTGCAGTCGATGTGAATCGTCTGAGTGGGGAACTCGCGGCGCACGGCTTCGATCATCCGCAGATCCCAGCCGGGGCGATACTTGAGCTTCACGCGCGGAAAGCCAGCGGCAAAGGCCTCGCCCATGGCGGCGATCAACGCGTCGATTGAATCCATGACGCTGAAGTCAGCACCGACCTGCACGTTGTCACGCGTCGCGCCGAGCAACTTGTGCAACGGCTTGCGTTCCATCGTCGCTTTGAGCACCCACCAAGCGGTATCGAGCGACGCCTTGGCGAACTGGTTGCCTTTGAAGTGTGCGATCCGGCGTTGCAAATCCTCACCCGAGTCGACGTTCTGGCCGATCAAAGCCGGCGCGAGCCAATCACGCACGACGCCGAACGCTCCCGCCGCACACTCGGGACTGTAGCACGGCGCGGCAAAGGGGGCGGCTTCACCCCAGGCCTCGACCCCTTCGCTGCACATGCGAACCATTACCGACTCGATTGCGGCGTCGTCGCCATAGGCGGTGCGCCACGGCGTCTTGAGGGGCATGGCGACATGGTAGATATCAATCGCGTCGATGCGCATACTTTCCTCGCAGAGGCACGTGTGAAAAACTCAATAAAACGAAGGCGCACGCCTCGGGCGGAGGAAGTGCGCTGCCTCTGGTCGATGTTCTGTTCCGGTCACAGCATAATCGATTTGAAACTTGCTGCAATCCTACGCCGGGCACGCGTCCCGCGTGCCATGAAGTAAGGTACTGAACGATCACTCGCTCTTGGCACCGCCGAGTGTGATCAGGATGTTGTACTTGTTGTTGAGATGCGTGTGAGCTTGGCTCGCCTCGCCCGCCTTGGGAAAGCGTTTGCAGACTTGCTGAAACGTCTTGATCGCCGACTCGCTTTGACCGGCGGCCTCTTGGGTGTAGCCGATCTGTAGAAGCGCTCCCGGAGCGGAGGACTCGTAACCTCCCAGGATCTGCGTGTATGTTGCGATCGCTTGCGGCCATTGCTTCATCGCGCGATAACAGCCGGCGATTCGTTCGAGATTCGTCGGGAAGTTGTCGCACAACTGATAGCTGGCGATCGCCTCGGTGTGCTTGCCCGCCTCGCGATAGGCTTCGGCGATCTGCCACTGCCAGCGCTGGGCATGTTCGGCGTCCTTGGCGAGCAGATCCTGATAGATCGGCACCGCTTCGAGATGCTTGTTCTCCTCACGTAACATGTAGGCGAGTTGATATTGGCCCTCGATTTGATTCTTCATCCGGGCGAACATGTTCCGCGCGTCGGCTCGACGAGTTTGCGTCTTAAGCCAAGTCGCGTAGCGGCTCAGCACATCGTCGTCGTTGCCGAGCTTCTGCAAGAGATCGTCGAACACTTTGCCGGCCTCGGCGGCGCGAGCGGCGGCGGCGTGAGCATCGGCGATGTAATAAGACACCTGCCGGACACGATTCTTCTCGGCATCGTCTTGCGCCGCCGCGGGAATCAACGGTTGAAAATAGGCGATCGCTGCGTCGGCCAGTTTCAGGCCTTTTTCCTTGGTCTCGGGAACGCCGACCAACTGCGAGATCGGCCCGCGCACATCGTGCCAAACCCAATACGAAAGCTCCGGCTCTTGATACGTTGTGGCGAACGAGTCCTTGCCATCCACAAACGCTCCTTGCGCGAACGACAACATCGCCAAGGTGCGCGACGCCTCGACACAATAGCGTCTTGTATCCGCATCGCGTTCGGTCTTGAAGACCACTTCCTTGAGCATCGCGATCTGCTTACTGGGGTCTTGCTCGATCCGCGCGATCTCGGCCAGATCGATCTTGGCGAGCATGCCGACCGTTTCATCGCCATGCTTGGTGAGCACGTTTTGATACGCCTTCTTGGCAAGCGGAATGTCGCCCATGTCCTTGTAGGTCTTACCAATCAGGTAGGCCGCGGCGATTGCCTCGGGCGAGTCGGGCCAGTAATCAATGACGGTCTGGTAGCCGTCTTTGATCGCGGTGTTGAGCTTCTTGAGATGAACCTGGCACATGCTCCACTTAAGCTGCGCGAACGAAGCACCCTCACTGCTTTCGTACAGCGACAGGAACTTCTCGTACTCGGCCGCCGCGCCGACGTAATTGTTCTCCCGCCAGATTTTCTCGGAGAGATTGAGCTGATAGCGCTCGGTTTCGCGCAGCTTGGCCCACCGGGCGAGCGGCATTTCGTCGATCTTCGGCGAGCCGCGCTTGGCAGCCAGGGCAGGGGAGGGGAGTACCGACGAAGCGACCACCAGCGTCGCCACAATCATCGCTTGCCAAAGTTTCGCTCGCATCATGCACCTAGTTTTTCTTCTGTTGCTGTTGGGCGGTCAGCCACTTGTTGTACTCGGCATGGGCGTAAAAGATCACGTTCGTGCCGAGTTGATAACACGCTTCCCACACGTCGGTCTTCACGCCCGAGTGACCGTCGCTCCAGGCGTCGCCAATGTCACCCGGATGATAATAACAAATCCAACGGCCGTTGTGTTTCCAGCCCCAGGCGTCGCGGCCGCCGTGCGGGGCGACGTACGGCAGAAACGGAATCTGGAACGGAATGCGATGGATCACGTCGTCGAGCGGAATTTTGACCGGCTCCAACTCGGGCACGACCTGCCGCATCATGGTGAACAACTGATTGTGCCAACCCGAGCTACCGCCGTTATCGGCGAACAACATGCCGTGCTTGTCGAGCAGGTACTCACGCAGAATCTTGATCTCGCTCTTGCTGAGCGTGATGTTCTTCTGCCCGGTGATGTACATCAGCGGCGGACTCTTGCCGGCCGGGAAGTTAGCGAGCGCGGCCACGGTGCGCGACTCGGTTTGATCGGCGACCGATTGCCCGGTGCGCACACCATACTGTATGAGCATATTCAGGTCCGCGCCGACGCCAAAATCTTGGCTCCAGTCGCCGCCCGGGTACTCAAGTCGGATGAAGCGCACCTTGCCATGCCTCGTGCCGCCCGAGAAGCCTGCACCCTCTCCTTGTCCCTGACCTATCTTGTATTGATGGGCGGTCACTTCGGTCAGTTGCAGCTTCACTTCGTCGATCGGCGGTGGTTTGAAGATGATCGAGCTAAACGGATTGATGAT
>JAEUIL010000635.1 GCA_016794255.1 Planctomycetaceae bacterium
CGTGACATGCGCGGTCGGTTCGGTCTTGCCGAACACGATCATCTCGGCATCGACCTCGAACGCGAATTCCTTGCGACGGGGCACGAGCCCTTCGACGCCCGAACCGAAGCCGGTCACCATGGGCGACCCCATCGGACGACGCAGCCGCTCTTCGAAGAGTTCCTGTAACTCGGTGCTCTGGCCATCGGTCGAGTAGCCGCCGCTGAGCGCGTAGACCTTGTCATAGTCCTGGGCGACGGCGTTCCAGTTCTCGTCCATTGCGTCCTTCGAGTCGGGTCGCGGCGTGGTCACCACATTGCTGCGGGCCAACGCATGGAACCGACCATTGGCGGCGCGATAACCGATCTCGACGCGGAAGCTCTTCGGCGGCTCCTGCACGTCGATGTACCAGTTCGTGACGCCGCCATGAATTTCGATGTCGCGCACGATGCTGCCCGCGGCCGAGGTGGTGCCCCCTTCGGCAACGTGCAACAACCGCAGTACCGGTCGGGCGGTGTGCCAATCTTGGGCGAGCGCCGCCTGAGCCCGTTCGACGCCTTGCCGCGACAACTCCCAAAAGCAGTGCAGCCAATACGCATCGCGGACCATGACCACGAGCCGATCGCGGATGACGGTGCTCTTGCCTTTATTCTCGACCGTCCGCCAAGCGAGGTCCTTCATCCGCTCTTGCTTCATACGGGCCACAAGAATTTTCTTGGCCGCGAGCGAGAGCTTTTTGTCTTTGGTGTCGGCCACGGCAGCGACCGCGCGTTGAGCGTTGGACTTCGGCGGAACCACCGGCGCGGCGACGGGCTTGTTCGCGACCGGCTTGCTGACGGCGGGACGCGGTGCGATCGGGTTCGAGTGCGCGGTGTTGGCTGCCGGTTTGAGCGAGACGCTGGGCTTCGCGGTGCCGTTCTTCACCAGTCCGTTCTTTGGACTGTGAGTGGCAACGGGCGGCAAATTGGCGCGACGATTGGCCGCGGGGGCCGGGGCAGCTTTCAGCACGCGGCCGTTGTTGGCCGGCGGAGTCGCCTTGCGGGCTGCCATCCGCAGCAGCGCTTTGACGAGTTGTTCCTTCCGCATGCCATGCCAACCGGCGATGCCGCGCTTCTTGGCCATTTCAGCCAAGTCCTTGACAGATTTCGACTTAAGAGTGTCGGCAGTCATAGGCGGTCCAAGCTCCCTCGAAACACACGCCAACGCTGCTGACCGGCGACCCTGGCGCATGGGTCTCCGGACGGACCATCCCTAGCCAACTCAAATTGGGTGACACCTCTCGGCGATCCCTCGGCCGACAGGCCCAAGTGCATGACGCAGGCAGGAGGCGCGTCACGAACTCGGCATGATGATTAGACTTATGCTCGTCTGGCGAGGCGGCGACGGGCGTCGGATGTCGCCGGTGAGCCAGCCGAGGCGAACCTCGCCAGCTACCACAAACAACCCAAACACCGGTCACGCATCCCCCGTGCAACAGGCAGGAGCCGCAGAGATCATTCCACAGCCACGGTTAGCACAGGCGACAAAACAAGTCTAAGCGATTGAGCAAGAGACTGCAAACACAGACCCACCCAAAGGAGCTGCAAATCTCCGTCACTTATCCCGTAAGGTGTGTCAGACTGTCGCGATTGCGTAGCTAGTAGGGTGACTGGGAGCGTTCCGAGAAGCATTAAGATGGCTAGCCGAGCTATCGCTGCTCGCAGGGTGGTTAACGAGCACCAACTTTTGCGACGTGGGTCAGCGGGTACTTTGCAAACCTTTGCAGGTGAGCGAGTTACGTCGCGACTAAAACTTCGGGAAAAATTTCACGAATCCCCGCGGTCGGTCATTGACAGCGTATTAAGAGGCCGTTAGATTTACCCCTTCCTCCCGATCGAACTTTGGCACGAATTTTTTGCGAAAAGTTCGTGATAAATTTCACAATGTCTTGTCGGCTGGCCGATTGTTCGGGTACCTCCGAAGATGACGCCCTGCTAGCGTTGGACACTCTCGGAGGACTTGCTGTGACTGAGCCTGCTGAGCGTGGTCCGAAGCAGTTGGGTCGCCGCGCTGGACAAGACGATCGCTCGATTCTCGCGATCGCGCTGCAGTGGTCGTCAACGGTAATGACCATCTCGATCGAGATGGTGGTTCCCGGCTTGCTCGGCTACTGGGCTGACTCGCGCTTGGGAACAGGGTTCCTGTTCTTGATGCTGGGAATGCTGTTCGGCGTGACGCTCGGGATCTGGCAGTTGGTTCGGCTGACGCAGTTGGAGTCGCCCCGGCGACCGCCCGTGGATTCATCGCGCGACAAGCCCGGTGAGCCGCGGTAGGCGAAGGTGCGGCAAGCGTTGGCTTCATGGCAAGCGTGGATCGTGGCTGTCGTTCCTGTTGATCGAGATGTTCCGCGTGAAAACTGGCGTGGCACAACTCGGATCGTGGGGGCGGGTTGGCTTGGTGCTGGCGGGAATTCTGCTGGCCTGGCTAGTCTGTGCGGCCGTGGCGTTTGAATTGTTCGCGTGGCCGGGAGTCGTGGCGGCAAGTGTCGCGGCGGTGGTCTCGGCGGTGTGTGGCGCGGTGTCACAGGCGATTGCCGATCGCTTGCAAGCCGGTGGCCAGGCACTGACGGCGATGGGTGTGAGCATGGCTCTGCGAATGGGTGTGCCGCTCTCGCTGGGTTTGTTTTGGCAGATGCGTGGTTCGCCGCTGGCCGAGGCTGGCGTGCTCTACTATCTGCTGGTGTATTATTTGATGACTTTGGCGATCGAGACGCTGCTGGCCGTGGATCAACTGTGGACGGCCGATCGATCGAAACCCCATAAGCCTTAGCAACTCCGACCGAGCGGAAACGATACGCATGGCCGAGAAGCACGATGCCCTCGATATGGCGCACTTGATGGGTCACGTCAAGGATGCGGACTATTTTGAGTTTCCGCACGTGCTCGTGCCGGGTGGCAAGATCTATTTGCCCCAACCGCTCAAGACCAGCCACTCGATCGTGCCGCAATCGGTGGGCGTCAAGCTGATTGACGATCACATCGAGCCGGTCGATCTGAAGTTCACCAAGTTCATGGCCCTGGAGTTGATCGCCGCGTTCATTTGCGTGGTGCTCTTCTCGTGGTTGGCTCAGCGGATCAGCGGTGGTCAGGCTCCCAAGGGACGCATGACCAACTTCCTCGAAACCATGGTCCTGTTCATTCGCGATGAAGTCGCCCGACCGGCGATCGGCGGCGGCCATGGTCACGACGATCACGGACATGACGGGCACGACGCGCATGGCCACGAAGGCCACGGCCACGACGATCACGGTCACCACGACCATGGCCATCATGCTCATGGCAGGAAGCACAAGCCGAAACACGAGGCCGACCAGTTCGTGCCGTATCTGCTGACGCTGTTCTTCTTCGTGCTCGGCTGCAATCTGCTCGGCATGTTGCCCTGGGCTGGCTCGGCGACGGGTGCGTTGGCCACGACTGGCGCTCTGGCGTTGATCACCTTCGGCACGGTGGTGTTCACCGGCATGTCGAAGCTCGGTCCCGTCGGTTTCTGGACCGGCTTGGTGCCGCACATGGACTTGCCGCTCGTGTTGGCTGTGTTGCTCAAGCCGATGATTTTCGCCATCGAAGTGCTCGGGCTCGTCATCAAACACTTCATCTTGGCTGTGCGTTTGCTCGCCAACATGTTCGCCGGTCACTTGGTACTCGCGGTCATTGTGGCCTTCATCGCTGCCACCGCGGGTCAAACGATTTGGTATGTCGTCACACCGGCCAGCGTGTTCGGCGCCACGGCGTTGAGCATGCTCGAGCTGTTTGTCGCGTTCCTGCAAGCGTACTTGTTCACTTTCCTTTCTGCCCTATTCATTGGCTCGGCCGTACATCCGCACTAACGCGGCTCGACGAGCGTGCCAAACCGACTCACCCTTTTACTTGAGGAGAACGTATCCGTGATTCGCATGCTGAAGACTTTGATGGTGGCGTTCGCCGTGGCTCTGATCGCTTCGCCGGTGTTTGCTCAAGAAGGTCCGGTTGGCTCGGGCTTGTTCCTGACCAAGACCTTTGGCGCTGGCCTCGTGATCATCGGCGCTGCCATGGGCATCGGCAAGATTGGCGCGACGGCCGTCGAGAGCATGGCTCGTCAGCCGGAAGTTGCCGGTAACATCCAAACGGCCATGATCATCGCGGCGGCCCTTATCGAAGGTGCTACGTTCTTCGCGTTGATCGTCTGCATCGGCGCTGCCAACTAAGGCTCGGCCCGCGAGGGCCAGTGTCGAACGGTTTGTGACTGCATTTTCCTGTGACTAGAAAACCTGGTGCTCCCATGGTGCTTGGTCGAATCTTGACCGCGGGTCGTCCGTGGCTGATGTGGTTGGTAGCGTTGGCGGTAATCGTCGGCGCGCAAGGTGTGCTGTTGGCTGCCCCGCAGGCCGAAAAGGCCGACGCCCACGGCCATGACGCGCATGCCGCTGATCCCCACGCCACCGATCCGTTGTCGATCGATGCGGATCTCGCGTTCTGGACGCTGATCATCTTCGTCGTCTTGTTGTTCGTGCTCAAGAAGTTCGCCTGGGGACCGATCCTCGACGGACTCGACAAGCGCGAAGGCAAGATCGCCGACGACATCGCCCGGGCCGAGAGCAACCGGATCGAGTCGCAGAAGCTGCTCGCCGATTACGAGACGAAGTTGGCCAAGGCTCAGGAAGAAGTCAAAGCCATCATCGAAGAAGCTCGTCGCGACGCCGAGACCACCAAGGCCGACATTCTTGCCACGGCTCGCGCCGAGGCAGCGGCCGAGATGAGTCGGGCCAAGCACGAGGTCGAGATCGCTCGCGATCAAGCGTTGCAGCAGTTGGTGCAAACCAGTGCGAACTTGGCGGTCGACTTGGCCGGCAAGATCGTGCAGGCCAAGCTCAACCCGGCCGACCATGCCAAGTTGATATCCGAGTCGCTGTCGAAGATTCCCGCCTCGATGCGGAATTAACGACGCGTCCCGGATTGTTCGCCACCACGCCGTAGGATTCGCTCATGAGTGCCAACACCGCCGCCGCCGAAAAGACGTCCGAGACCGCAGCCGAGCGCTCGGCCGCGCGCGTGGGCGAGGTGTTTGCTCAGGGGTTGATTGGCGCGGCCGGCAAGGATGCCGATCTGGTCGTGGCCGAGCTGGATGCGATTGTCAACGAGCTGCTGGGCAAAGTGCCGGCGTTCGAGCAAACCTTGTCGTCGGCTTCGATTAGCGCGGAGCAAAAAACGCAGCTACTCGACAAGGTCCTGGGCGGGAAAATCTCGCCCGTGTTGTTGAACTTCTTGAAAGTGCTGGTCGAGCATGGTCGCGGCGAAGCGCTGCGGTCGGTGCAACGAGCGGCACATGATTTGTTAGATACACTGCATCGCCGGGTGCGCGTGCAGGTGACGACCGCCACGGTGCTCGACGAAGCGTCGGCCCAAAAGCTGGTCGAACCCCTGCGACGCATGACCGGCGGCGAGCCCGTGTTGGAGCGGTCGGTCGATCCGAAGTTGATCGGCGGCGTTGTCTTCCGCATTGGCGACACCGTGTTCGATGGCTCGGTGGCCACCCAACTCGAGCGCATGCGCACTCAATTGTTGAACAGGAGCGTCCATGAAATTCAGAGCGGACGAGATCGCTTCAGTCCTCCAGAAGGAAATTGAACAATACCAGACTCAGCTCGACGTCCGTGAAGTCGGACGGGTGCTCGAAGTCGGCGACGGCATTGCGCGCGTCTACGGCCTCTCGGGCGTCATGAGCGGTGAAATGGTCGAGTTCGCCAACGGTACGATGGGCTTGGCCTTCAACCTTGAAGAGCACTCCGTCGGTATCGTCATCTTGGGTGACTATTTGCAGATCCAAGAAGGCGACGAGGTCAAGAGCACCGGTCGGCTGTTGAGCGTCCCCGTCGGCGACGCCGTCGTCGGCCGCGTGGTCGATCCGCTTGGCAATCCGGTCGACGGCAAAGGCCCGATCGTTACCAGCGAACGCCGGCCGGTCGAATACACCGCCCCGGGCATCGCCGGTCGTCAGCCCGTGCGCGAGCC
>JAEUIL010000693.1 GCA_016794255.1 Planctomycetaceae bacterium
GTGCGGGCTCGCTTGGAAATTACAAACTCATCGTATTACTCCGTGTCTCCGTGGTGCCCTTCTCTGTTCCGACGTGCCCTTCTCCGTTTCTGCCGAGCGTGATCCATCCATCTCTACGCAAATGACCTTGCCCGTGATTGCTCGCGTGGCTATCCTCCAACCCCTTTCCCGACCGTGAGCACTGCCGAACCAGCCCCAACGCCTGGATTAAAGCCGAGCGCTCGCTGGACGGCGGCGATTGTCGGCACGACGCTCGTCGTGTTGCTGGCAGTCGCCAGTCGGCTCGAGCCTGACCCGCGCGGGTTCGGCACGCATCGACAGTTGGGTTTGTATCGCTGCACCTTCGAGTGGCTGGTCGGTCGTCCATGTCCATCCTGCGGCATGACGACGAGCTGGTCGCACGTGATGCACGGACAACCGCTCGCAGCTTGGCGTGCGAATGCTGGTGGAACGACGCTCGCCCTGGTGGCGTTGTTCGTCGGGCCCTGGTTGCTCGCCGCGGCGATGCGTGGTCGCTGGTGGTTGGTCGTCCCGACGGACAAAGGCGTGGCGATCGTCGCCCTGGTGATCGCCGGGATTACGGTGATCGATTGGCTGCGGCGGCTCGAACTGTTCGGTTGATCGCTGAGTGAAACAAGTCATAGTGTCCGCACGAGCAAGGAAGCGAGTGAGGCCTGGAATGAGCAAGCGAATTGAGCGAGTAGCGACGTGGTGTTTGGCGGCGGTCATGCTCGTCACTTCGAGCGGCTGCACGTCGTTCCTCACCGGCGCGTTGTACATGTGGAAGGGGAACGTCATCGATCCCGACTTCGACAAGCTCGCCAAGAAGAAGGTTGCCGTGGTGTGTCGCCCGGTGGTGCAACTCGGCTTTGCTCACACCAACGGCGGCAAGGTCGACTCGGACATCGCTCGTGCGCTGGGTGACAAGCTGCGGATGAACATCAAGAAGATCAAGATCATCGACCCGCAAAAGGTCGAAGAGTGGACCGACTCGCACGAATGGAACGACTACAAAGAAATCGGCAAGGGTCTGCAAGCCGACATGGTCGTGGCGATTGATCTGCAAGATTTCCAACTTTACTCGGGCCAGACGCTGTTCCAAGGCAAGGCCAAGGCGACGATCAAAGTCTACGACATGCAAGATGGTGGTCGCCCGGTTTGGCAGAAGCACATGCCGCAGACTGTCTATCCGCCGAACGCCGCACGGCCGACGACCGAGATGCAGCCCGATCAGTTCCGCCGCGAGTTCATCGACGTGCTGGCCGAAGAGATCGGCCGGTGCTTCTATGCTTATGAAGCCAAGCTGAATTACGCCCGCGACACAGCGGTGTTGAACTAACCCGCACGGCAGGCGGGCATCTGGACGCCGCCCGCGATGTCGATTAGCGTGAGATTTTTCGAATTCTCAGCGCTACGCATCGTGAGCCTATATGAAACACCTCGCGGCTTGCATCTTAGGGTTCGCTTGGGCGATTTGCGCGGGCACGTTAGTCGCCGCTGATGTTCCCCAATCGGTCGCAGAACTTTGGGCCGATTTCGATCCGCGCCGCGAGCCGTTGCAAAGCGAGACCATCCGCGAATGGACAGCCGACGGCGTGGTCATTCGCATGTTGCGATTCCAGGTCGGCACGTTCAAGGGCCAGCCCGCGCGAATGGTCGCTCTGTACGGGTTTCCCGAGGGAACGAAGGACAAACTCCCCGGCGTGCTGCATATTCACGGCGGCGGACAACGCGCCTCGGCCAGTGAGATCGTGCTGCTCGCCTTGCGGGGCTATGCCGTGCTGTCGGTCCATTGGGGCGGCGCGAGTGGCGGTCAGCAGATCACCACGTGCGAAGGAGCCCAAGCGGGCGATCCCAACACCGACTGGGGCGCGGTCGATCCGACGCAGCTCAACGTGCCGGGCTACTCTTCCACGCTGCCCGGCCCCAAGCAGTTTTATGAAGATCGCGAGCATCCCAAGAACAACAACTGGTATCTGCTCACGCTCGGTTGCCGCCGCGCTCTGACTTTGCTCGAACAACAGCCCGAGGTTGATCCGGCGCGATTGGGCGTCCACGGCTATTCGATGGGTGGCAATCTAACGATGTACGTGGTGGGGACCGACTCGCGGGTGAAGGTCGCGGTGCCGGGCGTCGGCGGACAAGGTTGGCGTTGGGAGCGGCACGAGTTCTTGGGCGGGAGCGACATTCATCAAGAGGTCCGCGGCGATGTCGAGTTGTTTCGCAAAACGTTGAGCTTCGAGAGCTACGCGCCGCAGATTCACTGTCCGCTGTTGCATCGCAGTGCCACGAACGACTTTCATGGCTGGATGGACGATGTTTACCGCACCAACGCGTTGATCCCCGGTCAGCCGGTACGTTACGCGTGGTCGCCGCATTTCAATCACCGACTGTCGCCCGAGGTGGCGGTGACGATGCCATTGTGGCTCGATCAGTATCTCAAAGGGGGGCCTGCATTGCCCGAGACGCCAACGAGTGAATTGCAGTTGAGCAATCCTGCCGGAGTGCCGACCCTGCGTGTGACGCCGCAAGCGACGTGGCCCGTGATGCGCTGCGAGATTTACTACAGCGTCGATCCCGACCCTCGGGCCCGCTTTTGGCGCAGCGGCGACGTGACTCGCAAGGGCGACACATTCACGGCATCGCTGCCGCTGCACACGCTCGACCTGCCGCTGTTTGCGTTCGCGAATGTCTACTATCGCTTGCCTGAGCCGGCCAAGGTGCGTTTTCCCGGGTTGCCGGCCGAGATTGCCGAAGTGTGTCTGAGCACGATGCTACATCGCGCCACGATCGACGAGTTGCGATCCGCGCAGGTGCGGACCACGCTCGCCCCGAGCCGCTTGATCGACGATTTCACCCATGGCTGGCGCGATTGGTACCAACTCAACGCCGGGAATCGCGACCATTGGCAACATTGGACACGCAAGGTCACCGATCCCGTGTGGCGTGGCCCGGCCGAGGCCAAGCTGGCGATCACGTTCCAGTTGTCCGAGGCGAACCACGTGGCGTTTGTCGTGCAAGAGAACGAATGGCGTGGCTATCGGGGGCCACGCCGGACTTATGTCGTGGAGCGCGAACTTCCGGGAAAGCCCGAGCCGCAGACGATCACGCTGTCGGCCCAAGATTTTCAAGCCACCGGCAAGCATCCGCCGCTTGGCGATTGGTCGCAGCTCGATCAACTGGGGATTTGCGCTTACCACCAAGAACGTCGCACGCCAGCCAGTGAGCCCGTTCGCCGTTGGCAGGGAACGCCGCTGCAAATTCTGCGCGTGGAATGGAAATGAGAGTATCCATCACGCTCCGCGTGATGGCGGAAGACGAGTTTGATGATCGATCCCTGGACGCGCAACATTTGGGCGTGAGTCTGTTCCAGCCCACATCACGCGGAGCGTGATGGGTACTCTTTTTGCTACGAACTTTTATTCGTCGTGGTCGTTGCCGTCCGTGTTCTCATCCTCACCCTTGCGCGAGCGAATGTAGAACTTCATCGGCACTTCACCGAAAGGTAGCGCGTCGCGGAAGAAGCCCTGCAAATAACGTTGGTAGTTCGGGCTGAGCGCGTTGTAGTCGCTGCAAAACAGCACAATGGTCGGCGGGCAGATGTCGACTTGCGTAGCGTAATAGATCTTCGGGATGCGGTTCTTGTACATCGGCATGCCGTTCTTATCGATCGCGGCCTGCAAGACCCGATTGAGCTCGCCGGTCGACACGCGATCCTGGGCCTGCTTGAACAGCATCTGTCCGTGATTGATGAGCTTCTTAATGTTCTTGCCGGATTGGCCCGTGATGAACGCGATGGGCACATACGTCATCATCGGGAACTCGTCGCGCAGATACTTGGCCCAGTCGTCGAGATCGACCTCGCCGGCGTACAAGTCCCATTTGTTGACGACGAACACGCACGGCTTATGCTGCTGCACGATGTAGTCGGCCAACTGCTTGTCGACGTTGCTGATAGGCTGCGAACAATCGAAGAACAGAAACACCACATCCGCGCGGCGAATCGATCGCTGCGCACGATGCATGCTGTAGAAGTCAATGTCGGTCGTGACCGACTTGCGTCGTCGCAAACCCGGGGTGTCGATCGCGATAAACGCTTTGCCATCGAGCTCGAAGCGGACGTCGACGCTGTCACGCGTCGTGCCCGGCACCTCGCTGACGATCATCCGCTCCTGCTGCGTAAGCGTGTTCACAAACGTGCTCTTGCCGACATTGCGGCGACCGACGATCGCCACCTTCATCTCAGGCTCGCCGGGCGGTGGCTCGTCGCTCGCCTCGGGCAACCGCTTACCAATCTCGTAGAGCAAAATCTCTTTGCCGCGGTTTTCCTTCGCACTGACCAGCAGCGGCTTGCCCCAACCGAGCTCGTAAAAGTCGTTGGCCAAGTTATCCAGCGAATCGGCGTCGGTCTTGTTCGCCACCAGCATCACGGGCGCGTCGCAACCGCGCAGCCGCTCGGCGACCTCGCGGTCATGCGGGGTCAAACCGGCGCGCGTGTCGACGACAAACATCAACAAGTCGGCCGACTCGATCGCCAGCGTGATTTGATGCTCGACTTCGTCGGTCAAATTGTCGGCGTCGATGAAGCCGATGCCGCCGGTGTCGATCAGTTCGAAGAACCGGTCGCCGTGCTCGATCAGATACGTCACGCGATCACGGGTCACACCGGGGCGATCATCGACAATCGCCAGCCGCTTGCCCGCCAGCCAGTTGAACAGACTGCTCTTGCCGACATTCGGTCGACCAACGATAGCCACTTTTGGCAAAGACATGAGCAAGTCGTTCGTAACGGGTGGATTTGAATTCGAGGCCGATTTCGAACCACTCAGTGTACCCGGATTGGCACCCGAGAAACAGGCGTCCGCGGCTCGGGGCAACGCGGTAGTAAGGGTGAGTAAGTGAGTAGGTAAAGGAAGCTGGTCGCCGACCGCGGGAGCCCCGTCTGTCACCTACTCACCTTCTTCACCCCAACCGCCCCGCGAGCTGATCGAGCACCGCCTCGAACTCGCCACCCCGGGCCGTGAACGTGAACTGCCGCGTCTCTTCGCCAGTGACTTCGATGCGGATCTCGAGCCGCTGGGCGGGCAGGCAGCGAGCGACGCGATCCGACCATTCGATGAGGCACCAGCCCACGCCACTAGTGTATTCCTCGAAGCCCAGGTCGAGAAACTCGTCGTCGCCGTGAATGCGATAGGCATCGAAGTGGTAGATCGGCGTGCGACCGTCGTACTCTTGCACGAGTGTGAACGTCGGACTGACGACCATCCGGCGATCAACGCCCGCCGCCGCGGCCAGCCCCTGCACAAACCGGGTCTTGCCGGCACCGAGCGTGCCATCGAGCGTGACCACAGCCCGTTCCGGCAGCAACTCGGCCAGCGTGGCACCGAGCGCCGCAGTCTGGTCTTCACTGGTCGAGACAAACGTCCACGAGTTCATAGTCGATGCACATAGCCACGTTGTTCGAGCGGCTGACGCAAGCCCCGAGCGCTGCGTTGCCACAGACCCGAGCCGGTGCCGAACTCGCCGATACAAGTCAGCGGCACGTTGAGCGGTTGATCGGCGAGCATCTCGTCCGCATCACGTGGCGGAACGGCCATGATCAATTCAAAATCTTCGCCGTTCCCCAAGGCATGTTCGAGCGCGGGCGTGCCATCGCGGCGCGACAGTTCCTGAGCATCGGGCGAGATCGGCACATGATCGACATCGACCGTGGCGCTACAGCGGCTCGCCTCGGCCAGCCGTGCGAGGTCGAGACTCAGCCCGTCGCTGCAATCGATCGCGGCATGCACCTGATAACGATCGCACAGCTTGAGCGCCTCGCGCACGCGCGGTGTGAACGTGAAGTGCCGACCCAAGATGCTCCCGCCAAACGAGCCGGTGACGAGAATCTTGTCACCCACCCGCGCGCCAGAACGGGTGAGTGGCCCGTGACTCGTCGTGCGACCGATGAGCGTAATCGAAACCACGAGCGGGCCGTCCCAACTGTTCGTGTCGCCACCGGCAATCGCGGTTTGAAATTTCCCCGCCAGCGGCAAGAGACCTTCGTAGATTTGCTTGGCCAGTTCAAGGCCGCCTTGTCGCGGCAGCACGAGACCCACGACGGCCGCCACGGGCTCGCCGGCCATGGCTGCGATGTCGCTCAGATTCACCGCCAAAGCCTTGCGACCGATTTGCCGCGGATCGCACTCGCCGAGTTTGAAATCGACCTGATCGGTCAGGATGTCGACGGTCACCAACGCGTCGCGATCTTTGCCCAGCGCGAGCACGGCGGCATCGTCGCCAATCCCCAGCTTCAACAGCGGGTGCGGCGGCAAATGCTTGCGCAACCAGGCGATCAGATCGAGTTCCATGATTCGTCCAATACAAGCCCAAGCCAGCGACTCAGTCGCCGTTCAATACTACGACCATCGTGGATACGCAACTTGGCCGGGAATCTTGACACGCGTCGTGTACACATACCGGCCCGACGTGACGTAGATCGTGCGACCATCGCGGCCGCCGAAAGCAATGTTCGTGATCACATCTTCCGGGATCGGAATGCGTCCGACAAGCTCGCCACTCGGCCGGACGACATATACCCCCGGCAGCGCGTCGGCCGACTCGTGCGGTCCGCGCGGAGCCGTGATCCCGGCGCAGATGTAGAGGTTGCCTTCGACGTCGAGCCGCATCCCATCGCCACCGCGGGCCGAGCCAAAGTCGAACACCAGTCGTTGATTCGACGGGTTGCCCGAGCGGTCGAGATCAAACGCCCAAATCTTGCGATTGCCGCCGACGACCGGACAACTGTCGACGACATACATCAGCCGATTGTCTTGCGTCACGGCAATGCCATTGGGCCGCTGCACGTCGGGCTGGGCCAGAATGCGGTGGACCGAGCCGTCGAGATCGATGCGATACACGCCCTCGATGCTCATCTCCATCTGCGAACGATCACCGTAGCAGGGGTCGGTGAAATAGATGCGGCCCGCGCCGTCAACGCAAATGTCGTTGGGCGAGTTGTAGCGTGCGCCGTCGAAGCGCTCGGTGAGCACCTCGTACGCGCCAGTCTGAATGTTGCTGCGCGTGATGCGGCGACCACCGCCCGGCCCGAACTCGGCACCTTCGCAATGCAGTAGTCGCCCCTGAGCGTCGAACGTGTTGCCATTGGTGCGACCGCTGGGCTCGCGAAACACGCTGCGTGTGCCATCGGGCGCGAGTTTGTAGATGCGGTTGGCCGCGATATCCGAGAAATACAGCGTCCCATCGGCGTCGACCGCCGGCCCCTCGAGAAACGCGACGAACGTGGCGCTCGTGACCGGCTGTTCACAGAACTGGGTGGGAAACGGTGCAGAGCGGTAGTCGGGCATGGCGTGCGGTGTCCGGCGCGGGTGGAAATTTGGCATGTTTCGGCGATTGTACGGGATCGAGCATCGCGAGCAAACCGCATGGTCGTCATGGTTGCTTCCTGTCTGTGAGGCACGTATTCTTGGGGCTCACTCGACCTCACCCCGGAATACCTGCCATGATTGCCGCCTTGCTGCTGACCTCGGTGCTGGCTGCCGAACCGTCTCCCGAACAACTCGCGCTGTTGAAAACCTTTCATGCCGAGTTCGTTTCGATCACGCCGGGCGAAGGTGTCTATCCCGCCTCGTTCACGTTGGGAGACGACAGCGAAACGGCCGCGAAGCCAGCACACTCGGTGACGTTCGCGTATCGGTTCTCGATGGCCAAGTACGAAGTGCCGCAGAACCTGTGGGAAGCCGTGATGGGAAGCAATCCGAGTCGCTGGAAAGGACCGCGGAACTCGGTCGAGATGCTGACGTTTGACGAGGCCGTCATGTTTTGCCAGCGAACCACCGAGTTGCTGCGCGGTGCCAAGTTGATCGCGGCCGATGAGGTGATTCGCCTGCCGAGCGAAGCGGAATGGGAATACTGTGCCCGAGCGGGAACCAAGACCAAATACTCGTTTGGCGATCAGGCCAGCGAGTTGGGTAAGTTCGGCTGGTTCAACGGCAACGCGGCCGGCAACGATCCGCCGGTCGGGGCCAAAGCGCCGAACGCGTGGGGCTTATACGACATGCACGGCTATCTCTGGGAATGGTGCAGCGACGCGTGGCATGACGATTACAGCGGTGCTCCGAGCGACGGTTCCGCTTGGGCGACTGGCGGCGACGACAAGCATCGCGTGCTCCGTAGCGGCAGTTGGAAAGACAAGGCCCCGTGGCTCGCCTCGGCCAGCCGCCGCGCCGGCGCGGTCAAACTGCTCGACGACGCGGTGGGCTTGCGATGCGTGCTGGCCAAAGCCAAGTAATGGCATGACGTGTGGATCGCGTTCTTGATGTCTTGCGGAACTCACGAGCGAATCTCGAGGCGCACTTCGCTGAGCCAATTGGCACTCTCGGCCGTGTCGCGCGATAGTTCGATTCGCAACTCGTTGTGGGACGCCAGTTGCCCGGTGATCTCGCAGGCAACTTGCTGGGCGTTGTCCACTAAACAGTTTAACGGTTGGTCGTTAAGCCGAATCCCCAATAGCTCGGCCTGATGTTCGATCACGAGCCAGACTTGTTCGTGCGGATCGAGTTGTCCCGGACGATTGAAGCGGCGGCGAAAATAGACTCGGCCGCGGAAATCGACCCCCAAGATCGACGACCAATCGCACGGCATCTGCGCCCGGCCACTGGCAGGCAGATCGCCGAGCCCCCCACGCGACAGCGGCTCGTACTCCCAAGGGCCGCGGAGGCGAATCGTGTGAACGTTGCTCATTCTTCCGAGGCCGACGGCGCTTCACGCTTGGCGGCAATGATCGAGGCGATAATCGAGATCGCCAAGAGACTGACGACGATCGACAGCGACATCGCGGGGGTGAACAGGTGATGTCCATCCTCGACCCAATGGAACTTGTGAGCGGCGTACTCGGCCAGCATTTTGCAGCCCACGAACACCAGAATGGCACTCAGGCCGTAACCCAGGTACTTGAACATATCCATCATGCCAGCGAGCAAGAAGTACAGGGCTCGCAGGCCGAGGATCGCGAACACGTTGCTCGTAAAGACGATGAAGGTGAAGTAGTCGGCGTCGTTGTCGACGAGTCCGAAGATGGCCGGGACGCTGTCGACGGCAAACACCACGTCGGTGCTTTCAATCACGAGCAAGACGAGGAACAGCGGCGTGATGCAGAACTTGCCCGCCTCGCGCGCGAAGAACGACTCGCCATGATCGTCTTTGGCGACATTGAACATTTTACGCGCGAACCGCATCAGCAAGTTCTGGTCGGGATGGACGTCCGAGTCGCCGTGAAACGCGAGCTTGACGCCCGAGTAAATCAACACCGAACCGAGCAGCGGCAGCACCCAATCGAACTCGCTGATGATCGCCTTGCCGGCCAGGATGAAGGTCAGCCGCATGACGACCGCGCCGAGGATGCCCCAGAACAGCACGCGATGCTGGTACTTCATCGGCACGCGGAAGAAGCCGAAGATCACGGCAAAGACGAAGACGTTGTCCATCGACAACGACCATTCGACCAGATAACCGGCAAGAAACTCGCTGGCGGGGGCCGCGCCGAGCCAGCGCCACACGACCAGATTAAAGATCGCCGCCAAGCCGCACATCACCGCGGTCCAGAACCCCGCCTCGCGCATGCTCGACTCTCGGGCCCCGCGATGGACCACGAGCATGTCGAAGGCCAGCATGAAAATGACGAATCCGGTAAAGGCGAGCCAGTGCCAGGATTCGATTCGGCTGGGGACGGCGGCAGGAACTTGAGCCACGAGCCAGACCGGCAGGTTTACCAGCGCATTCATGCAGGGTCTCGAACAGCGAGCAGGAAAGGTGAGCGATCGGGCGTAAGTGATTGTCGCCAACCGCGATGGAGCATCATCATAGAAAGCCCGCCCCCCGGCGGCAATTGGGCGACGGCAGGGGGTCAAACACTAGGGGGTCACGCCGTGAGGGGAGCTCGCGCAACGGTGAGTTGTAAACCCAACGCACGAAGTACCGCGTAAAGGGTGTCCAGGCGCGGATTTCCTTGCGATGACAAAGCGCGCGACAAACTTTCTCGTTGGAGACCTGCCGCGCGGGCGACTTTGGCAATCCCTTGAGCAGCGACGACCTGCCGGATGGCAGCCAACAGCACATGCCGACCATCTTCGTCCGTCGCTTCCTCGATCGCTGCGCGCAGGTACTCGACGGCAAACTCGGGGTCCCGTTTCAGCCGTGCGATCACCCGTTCATCATGGGATACTGTGGCGGGGGCATTTCGCTTTTTCATGATTCTCTCGCTTGAAATTCCCGCCAATAGCTGACCGCTCGCGCGATATCCTTGGCCTGCGTACGTTTGTCGCCCGCACAGAGCAGTAACACGACCGTCTTGCCGTTTAGTGCGTAATACACTCGATAACCCGGGCCAAAGTCGACTCGCAATTCCCAAACCCCGGAACGTACCGGTTTGCAATCTCCCAGTCCGCCGCGTTTAAGGCGTTCGACACGAGCGACAATCCGAGCCACGGCGCGCTTATCCGTGAGTTGATCGAGCCACTCGTCGAAGACCACGCGGCCCGACGAATCGACGAAGTACTCGATGGAGAACATCTGCTAATCGTAACACATAAATCACGTCCTGGCTACGGTTTCAGTCCCGGGCGGCAGACGGTAGTCACTCGCAGGTTTGCCCTTACGACGGCGGCCAGGGTGGGCGACGGGATTGCTTGCAAGTACTTGGCAGAGCAAAGGTTCCGCAAAAATTCGCCTCCCGGCAAATTGCGACGCTCCCTGGACAACGTCTACACTACGGGAATAAATGCCCGGGTGCCGCACGATGGGGTAACATGCGCGTCGCCGGCTGGGAATCATCTTGGACCGAGGTCATGTCATGCGTGGGATGAAACTGTCTCAAATGGTCGTTGCGCTCGCCTTGCTCTGTGCGATGTC
>JAEUIL010000810.1 GCA_016794255.1 Planctomycetaceae bacterium
TCGTGTTCATGATGTTCCTCGTCGGACTCGAATTCGAGTTCGGCTTGTTGCGCCGCATGGGTCGCACGGCCGCGGCGGTCTCGACGGCTGGTGTGGCGTTGCCGTTTGCCCTGGGGTTAGGCCTCGCGCAGTTTCTGCATCCGCATCTGGCTGCCGATCGCGATCATCTGGGCTTCACGCTGTTCATGGCGATCGCGCTGTCGATCACGGCGATGCCCGTGCTGGCGCGGATCATGCTCGAATTGAAACTGACCCGTACACGGATCGGTGTGCTGGCGATTACCGCCGCCGCGGTGGGCGACGCGATAGGCTGGCTGCTGTTGGCGGGGATCATCGCTGCCGTACGCGGTGAGTTCGACCCGTGGCTGGTGGCGATCATGCTTGCCGAGACGATCGCGTTCGTGCTGGGCGTGTTGTTCGTCGTGCGTCCGTTGGCCAAACGTTGGATCCGCTCGTTGCAGTTAGGCACGACCGGCGAGTTGACCGCGGGACAGTTTGCCAGCGTGATCGCCGCGGTATTTGCCGCAGCGCTGGCGACCAACACGATCGGCATCTTCGCGATCTTCGGCCCGTTCGTGCTCGGAGCCTCGTTATGGGACGAAGTCGAGTTCCGCGACGCGATGCAGCGACGGCTGGGTGACTTTGTGATGGTCTTCTTTCTGCCAATCTTCTTCACGCTGACCGGCTTGCGGACGCGCATCGAGACATTGAACGACGCCAACGCGTGGCTTTGGTGCGGTGTGATTCTCGCGGCCGCGATCATCGGCAAGCTCGTCGGCTGTGGACTGTCGGCTCGTTTGAGTCGGCAATTCACCTGGGCCGAATCGGCGAGCATCGGCGTGATGATGAACACGCGCGGACTGATGGAGTTGATCGTGATCAACCTCGGCCGCGAGCTCGGCGTGTTGCCCGACAGCGTGTTTTGCATGTTGGTGATCATGGCGGTGGTGACCACCTACATGACCGCGCCGCTACTCACACGCTTGACACGTCACGAGCCCGAGATGCTGACGGCAAACAGCTGACCGCCACCCGTGCGACCTCTTTACGAAGCGCGATCCACTGCGCCGCCGAGCTTGCGCAACTTTTCGACCGCAGCGGACACCGCGGCGATGGCGTGATCGATGTGGTCCGGTGTCGTGAATCGGCCTAGGCCAAAGCGGAGACTCGCCCGAGTTCGTTCGTGCGAATAACCGAGCGCTCGCAGCACATGACTGGGCTCAGGATTGGCCGACGTGCAAGCGCTGCCGCTACTCACGGCCACGGTCTTGATCGCCATCATCAGCGCCTCGCCATCGACCTCGTCAAAGCTACAATTGAGATTGCCGGCCAATCGCAGCCCCTCTGCGTCGAGCGCCGGTCCATTGAGCCGCACGCCGGAGACTGCGGCCAACAAGCCGGCATAAAGTCGATTGCGTAAGCCGGCAAGGCGGACAGCTTCGGCAGCCTGCGTTTCGAGGCACAACTCGACCGTCCGGGCGAAACCGACAATGCCCGGAACGTTGAGCGTCCCGCTCCGCACGCCACCTTCTTGACCACCGCCATCGATGAGCGGCTGCAACTTGACCGGCGGTGGCGAACGTCGCACGTACAGAGCGCCGATCCCTTTCGGACCATAGATCTTGTGCGCGGTGAAGCTGAGCAGATCGACGCCGAGCGCCGTCACATCGACCGGCAGCTTGCCCACGGCCTGAGTCGCATCGCAATGCAGCAACACGCCGCGCTCGTGACAGATACGGCCGATCTCGGCCAGCGGTTGAATCACGCCGATCTCGTTGTTGGCGAGCATGACAGAAACCAGCAGCGTCTGATCGGTGATCGCGGCCGAGACCTGCGCGGGATCGAGCCACCCCGCACGCGGATGGTCGCCCGGCAGAGGATCGAGCAGCGTGACGGCAAAATCGCGGCGGCTCAGGCGATCGAGCGGGTCGAGGATCGACTTGTGCTCGGTTTTGACGCTGACAAAATGATTCCCTTTACGACGCGCTCGCTCGGCGACACCACGCAGCGCGAGATTGTTGCTCTCGGTAGCGCCGCTGGTGAAGACAAGCTCGCGAGCGCTCGCACCAATGGCGGCGGCGATTGTTTCCCGCGCACGATCGACGGCCTCACGGGCCTCCCAACCGAAGGCATGGCTGACACTGCCCGGATTGCCGAACTGCTCGGTGAAATAGGGCAACATCGCATCGACCACACGCGGATCAACGCGGGTCGTGGCGTGATTGTCGAGATAGATGACGTCGGCGGGCATGACCCGATTATAGCCGAGCGCGTGGCCCAAGCGAATTACGAAGCCCAGGCGGAACGTGACGCCGATTGGTTTAGTGTGCCATGTCCACGTCTGCGTGGACATGCGTATTTCACGGAGGAAGCATGCCCACGCGGCGTGGGCATGGCACACGACTCAATTAAAGGACATCACTTGTCCCAGGCGACGCCCGACTCACCCGCGACAATCTCGCCGATGTGCCAATTCTTCCAACCGAGGTCGTCGAGCTGCTGACGGATACTCTGAGCGTAATAAGGTGCCACGACGAGCACGAGCCCCAGGCCCATGTTGAACACCCGGTCCATCTCGGCCTGCTCGATCTCGCCCAACTGCTGAATCCAGGCGAAGACCGGTGCCGGTGTCCAACTGCCCCGTTGGATCATGGCGCGTGAGCCGGGCGGAATGATCCGTTCGAGATTCTCGTGCAGCCCGCCGCCGGTGATGTGAGCGATGCCATGGACCACATGCTTCTTGCGATAGTGATGTAGAATGGCTCGCACCGGTTTGGCGTAAATCCGCGTCGGTTCCAGCAGCAAGTCAGTCACGGTTTGACCGCACGACTCGATAAAGTCCGAGGGCTTATGACCGCCGACATCGAACACGGCCTTGCGTGCGAGGCTGTAGCCGTTCGAGTGCAGCCCCGACGACGCGATGCCGATGATTTGATCGCCGGGCTGAATCGCCTTGCCGTCGATGACGCGTTTTTTCTCGACGACACCGACGCAGAAGCCCGCCAGGTCGTAGTCGCCCCGAGCATAAAGATCGGGCATGATCGCGGTTTCGCCACCGAGCAGCGCACAGCCGCACTCGACGCAGCCGGCCGTGATCCCCTCGACGATCTGCTCAAGCCGCGCGGGATCGTCGTGCGACATGGCAACATAGTCGAGAAAGAACAACGGCTCGGCACCACAGCACAGGGCGTCGTTGACGCTCATCGCGACGAGGTCGATTCCGACCGTGTCGTGGCGATCGACCATCTGGGCGACTTTGAGCTTGGTGCCGACGCCGTCGGTACACGAAACCAGCAACGGTTCCTGATAATGCCGCGCGAATAGGGGGGAAGCAAAGTCGAGCTGGAACAGGCCGGCAAACCCACCATCGAGGGGCATGACGCGAGGAGTGCGCGTCCGGGCCAAGAGTCGGGGCAGCCGCGACATCGATTCCTCGTAGATATCGAGGTCGACACCGGCATCCTTGTAAGTGACTTTGGCCATGAACTTCAACTCGCGGCTTTCGCAGAAGGGAAACCGCGATTCTAGGGGGCCTTTGCGTCGATTGTCAACGAGCCCCGCACGAGCGGAAAAACCCGCGGAAACGTGGTTGCAATCGATCGCGAGTGGGCTGGCACCGGGCCGACGCAGCCTCGGTGGAGAACACCGGTCGCGACGTGTCGAGAAGCTTGTCTGCTCTGAGCTGATGTGACAAGAGTCGCGTCTCACGACAGTCCGTGACGAGGTAGCGATATGTATTTTGTGCTTCCTAATTCTCCCAGGAAATGACCGGTGTGACCGGACGGGATTCGTATTTCTACAACCCATCGATATTTTGTCGCTTACAGCCCTTGGAGTTTTTGCCCCGGTTAAACTATCTTATATAAGAGAGGGCGTACTTCCTTGTGAGAGAAAGTGATTGTTTAATGGCCAAGAAATCCAAAGTGAACAAGTCCGAAGCGATCCGCACCCAGTTGAAGGAAAATCCCAGCAAGCCTGTGGCGGAAATTGCCAAAGAGTTGGGTGTGACGCCCGGCTTGGTATACAACGTGAAAGCGACCATGGAAAAGAAGGCGGGCAAGGCTTCGGCGGGTAAGCCCGGTCGCCCGGCCGGCTCGAAGAACAAGCCCAAAGTGTCGGCTCCGAAGATGGCGCATGACGCGCTCGATTCGGCCTTTGAATTCGTCAACAAAGTTGGCGGATTGCTGCATGCCGAGCAGTTAATCAACAAGTTGAAGTCGATCCGCGACATGATGTAATGTCATGTTGTCGAACAACGTCGCACCCGTGTAATTCTCACTACGCCGGACTGGTCTTGGCTGGAAATGCAATCCGCCAAGATCAGTCGGCTCGGTGAGTTATCTTCATTGGTGCATGACCTCTATTGAGAGAACAGTCGTTTCAACTGCTCGCAATACTCAAGCTGACGTGGCAGGTCTTCGGGCAGCAGATAGCGACTCGTGATCAGCTTTTCGGTCGCGGCTTTGAACTTCGCCTGAAACGCAGCATAGCTTTGATACCGTTCTTCGAGCGACTGACGTGGATCGCCGCTCGACTCGCGTTCGGACTTGTTTCGCGCGAACGGGATATACGCCCCCTGCAAACCCAATAGTTCGCCTGCCGCACCGACCGAGGCGTGACGCAGATTCCAACTGGTGTAGGTCGCCACGGGCACTTCCACGGCCGGGATATTCAAGCAACCTCGTTCGTTATTGTCGGGACCGATCGCCGGCACACGCACACCATAGAGATCTTTGATCGTCGGCGGTTCAATGGTCGTGATTCGTTTGGTCATCCAGTCGGAGCCGCGGTCGAGCAAGGCGGGCTCGTGAATCACGGTCGGATAGGTGACGCTGGGGATCGCGTTCCAGCCGCTCTCCTTTTCTTGCCAGCCGCTCAAGGTGTTGTCCGAGATACGTGGATAGACACTTGGCGGCGGTTCGATTCCTTTCGTAATCCACGCGTCAAGCG
>JAEUIL010000813.1 GCA_016794255.1 Planctomycetaceae bacterium
TGGTCGTCGATCGACGTGATCGTGAGCGACTCGATCAACCCCTGAGCGTCGGACGCGGGGTTCGACAGTTCGTACTTGCCGTCGAGCTTGTGAATCGTCTCGGCGACTTTCTCGAGCGTGGGTCGGCGCGACGACCGAAACCAGACAAAGTACGTCTCACGCCAGCGGTATTGTTCGTCGTCGCGAGGCATAGCCGGCAAGCTCACACGATTGGATGGACACGTGGACCGTTAGCCTCATTATTCCGCAAGGGGCAGCGTTTGCCTACCGCAGGCACCGGTGTGCGTGACCATTTTGCCCTGCAATTACTCCTGCCAATGCTCATCTTCCGGCGGAGGCGGTTGACCCTCGGACCACGCCTCAAGTGCAGCCAACATGCCGTCGCGCTCACGCTGATTGGCCCAAACCACCTCGCCCTGTTCGAGACGAATCTCGTAGAAGCCTTCGCGTTGGCAGTCCTCTTCGCCACAGAAATGCGGCGTGGCGGCGATCCACATCACACGGAACAACGGAATGTATTTGTCGTCGACGACAAAAAAACAGGTCATGTCGGGCATCGAATCACCGTCTCGTCAGAAAACCAAAAACTACTTGTTCGCACGGCCCAATTCTTGAGCCCGGTTCGTCGCCGCCTCAACCGCCGCGATCAAAGCGCCACGCAATCCATGAGCTTCGAGCGCCGCGATACCGGCGATCGTGGTGCCGCCGGGGCTAGCGACTTGATCTTTGAGCGCCCCGGGATGTTCGCCAGTTTCCAGCACCATTTTTGCCGAGCCGAGCAATGTCTGGGCAGCTAACGCTTGGGCGACCCCGCGCGGCAAACCGACCCGCACTCCGGCGTCGGCCAGCGCCTCGATCATGATAAAGGCGAACGCGGGCCCCGAGCCCGACAGGCCCGTCACGGCGTCGAGCAGTTTTTCGTCAACGCGCTCGGCACGTCCCACGCTGTTCAACAAGCGGTCGACGAGCGTCGCATCGTCGGCCGTTGCTCCGGCACCGAGACAATAGCCGCTGGCACCTTGTCCGACCAAACACGGGGTGTTGGGCATCACGCGCACCAGCCGCGGGCCATGCCCCAAGCCGCCGTGCAACGCACCGAGTGAAATGCCCGCCGCGATTGAGATGACCAGATGCGACTCGTGTAGATGACCACGCAGTCCGGCGAGCACGTCGATCATCTGTTGCGGCTTCACGCACAGAAATATGACATCGGCCGCCGCGACGACTTCGACATTCGTGGCAAGTACCCGACCGCCCGTGGCCTTGTGAAAGGCTTCCGCCGCAGCGGGGACCGGATCGGCGGCGACGAGTGCCTCGCCAGGAGCCAAGCCCGCCGCCACCATGCCTCGGCCCAAGGCGGTAGCCATGCGACCGGCGCCGATGAACCCAAAGCGATGCGGCATGCGAGTGACCCAAGGTGGGAAAAGTCGGAGAACTCCATCCCAAAGATAGGTCGGACGCGTCGCCGTGGCGAGGGGGGCGAGCCGAGGCAGGGCCGAATATTACGGTGATGACGCTGGCAACGCCGGTCGTGATTCACTTCGACACGCAGTCGTCAGAGCCGGCCGAGTGGCAGGAACCGCCCGATTCGCCGCAGCAACCCAGATTTTGGGCCGCGATCGCTCCGACGAGGGCCACAAGGTCGACAACCCAGGCAATTCCGCCGAGCGCCGCCAATCGCCCGAGCCAGAGTGAACCGTCGCGGTCGCCCAAGACCCCGAGCAACCCGGCGATGCCAAGAGCCGCCAGAATGGCGATCGGCAGCAGCACGAGCCCGGCTAGCAGTGCAGTGGTGCAGCGGCGGAGGTCCATAAACACATTCTCTCAGGTGGACATTTGCGGAGCGGATTCACGCCGCGATTGTCCTCGGGTCGAGCCGGTTTTGTCAATGAAACGGTTTGCGCGGCTGGTGTGCATTTTGAGGTGAAGTTCTCGGCCCCTCGGCGCGGGCGAGAAAGTTTGACAGCCCGAGGGAGTCGCGGAGAATAGAAAGGTCGCCGAGTTCGGTTCAGCCCTCTCGCCGCCATCGCATCGTTCAGGAAGTAACCCATGCCGCCACGTCCGCCGCTCCGCCGCTTTCATCGCACATGCCTGCTGGCGGCGTTCTTGGCGGCAGTTGCTCTCGGCAGTGATTCAGCCGTTGCCGATCAGGTCGTGCTCAAAGATGGTCGGCAGATCGAGGGACGCTTGTCGCAGTTGGCCGGCATGGGAGTCGGAGCGAACGCCAAGGCCGAAAAGGACAACGTCCCCAATCAGCTCATTCTGGTGGTCGATGACGATCTGCGGCGCGTCTATTTGTCCAAGCGGCAAGTGAATCAACTGCTGACCCCGCCGCCGGAACAGGTCGAACGTTTTCAACTGCAGCAGCCGGTGATTGACAGTCGTGATCGGTTTGGCGCGGTGGGCCAGTTCTTGTCGGTCGGTGCGTTCGATAAGTTCGGCCGACGCTTGATCGTGATGCGTGGCATGAAGGACGACAAGATCAACACCACCCAGGGGATCACGACGATCACGCCCACGTGGACCAAGGTCGAGGCCGTGGGCATGCAGGGGCCCGGAGCCCGCATCCAATGGGAACAACGAATCTCGACCCGCAGCATTCCGCTCGATCAACTCGACGCGATCTTGACCCACATGGTCGAACGAGCTCCGGAAAAGGATCACGTTCATCTGCGGCTCTCGGTCGTGCGATTCTACTTGCAGGCCGAGTTGATCAAGGTCGCCGAAGAGAAACTGAAGCAATTGATCGCCGACTATCCCGCCCAAGCCGGTGAGTTTCAGCCGCTCACCCTGCGGTTGCGGCAAATGTACGCCCAACAAATTCTGACCGAAATCCGCGCTCGGGCCGACGCCGGCCAGCACCGGCTGGCAATCGACCTGCTCGCCAAATTCCCCACCGAGAACGTGGCTGGCGAAGTCTTGCAGTCGGTCTCGAAGATGCAGAACGACTATCGCGATCAGCGCGAACGGGGCATCACCCTGCTGAAGAAGTTTGACGAAGACCTCGCCAAGCTTGCCGACTCGAAATTCCGCCCGATGCTCAAAGCGTTGCGTGAGGAAATGGAGCAAGAGCTGTCGCTCAATTCGCTCAATCGGTTGGCGGCATTCGAGCAGCTGATCGACGACGCTACGCTCACCGTCGAAGATCGCTTGTCGCTGGCCGCCAGCGGTTGGATGATCGGCGCGGCCGACGCGGTTCGCAAGCTGCCCCAGGTCGCTTCGATCTACGAGGTTCGTGGTCTCGTGCGACGTTACCTCCAAGAACCGATTCTGGCCAACCGGCAGCCATTGGCCGATCAGATACGCGTGCTCGAAGGGGGCACTCCGGCGCTGGTCGCGAAGCTGCTGGCGATGATGAAGCCCGTGGCCGAACCGGGCGAAGCGATCGAGGGTCAACCGGGGCTCTACAAGGTCGATGTCGAGACCACTCCCGGCAAGCCCGCGGGCTCGTACCTGGTACAGTTGCCGCCGGAATACGATCCGCTGCGACTCTATCCCACGGTGGTCACGCTGCACGGCTCGGCCAGCACTCCGGCCACGCAAATCGATTGGTGGAGCGGTCCACGACCCGAAGGAGCGACGATCCGGCTCGGACAAGCGACGCGGCACGGCTACATTGTCATCGCACCGCAATGGGCCCAAGCCCATCAGCCGGATTACCAATACTCGGCGATCGAACACGGTTTGGTGCTCAACTCGCTACGCGATGCGGCGAAGCGATTCTCGATCGACACGGATCGCGTGTTCCTCAGCGGACATTCGATGGGCGCCGATGCCGCGTGGGACATTGGCTTGGCCCATCCGGACCTGTGGGCTGGCGTGATTCCCATTGCCGCGGTAGGTGATCGCTATGTGACCCATTATCACGAGCATGCGTCGCTCGTGCCGTGGTACTTCGTGGCGGGCGAATTGGATGGCGATCGCGGCAATCGCAACGCGGTCCATTTCGATCGCTACTTCATCCGCGGCAACAACGTGTCACTGGTCGAGTTTCAAGGCCGGGGGCACGAGCACTTCTCGGACGAGATTCAACGGCTGTTC
Source organism: Planctomycetaceae bacterium (assembly GCA_016794255.1). Classification (GTDB taxonomy): domain Bacteria; phylum Planctomycetota; class Planctomycetia; order Pirellulales; family PNKZ01; genus JAEUIL01. The sequence continues at coordinate 4,042 of JAEUIL010000813.1, forward strand.
GACTGGATGGGGCGATACCGGCGTCAATCCGCGCGGCGTGAGTTTACCGTTCGCACCATGCGCGAGTTTGACAACCGTTTCTGGAATCTCGACTTGGCCAAGTTTCCCACCAAGGCGATTGTCCCGCCGGAGAACTGGCCTCCGAAAGGCAACATTCCGGCGAAAACCGACTTCTTCGTGACCGCAACGAATGGCATCCAGGTGACCAGCGGCGCCGGCAATGTCACGGTCTATCTGACGCCTGATCTGCTCGACTTGGACAAGGCGGTCAACGTGACCGTCAACGGCACCAAGCTCCGCACGCCCGGCGGTTTCGTAAAGCCCGACGTGGCCGTGATGCTCGAGGATGTGATCGGTCGGGCCGATCGGCTGCATCCCTTTTGGGTGCGGGTCGATTTTCCCGGCGGTCGCATGAACCTCGCCGGTCGCTGAGTGCTGCAAAGGCGCAGGCCGCGAATTCTATACGATCCCCGAGGGTCCTTAAATCCGGGGGCGAGCGCTGCTACACTGCGGGCAACTTGCGGCGACCCCGCGCCGCGTCGGCCGTTTTGCTTTCCTTTAACCCCAGTGACCGCCATGTCCTTTTCACCCGACCTGCTCGCCGCCCTTGGCAAGATTGACACTCCGACCATCTGCAACGTGATCGAATTGTTCGACGTACTCCCGCGCAATCGGGGCTACATGGATGGTCGCATCAAGTGCAACTTTCCCGAGTTCCCGCCGATGGTCGGCTTCGCCTGCACCGCGGCCTTCCGCAGCGACGCGCCGCCGGCCGGTGGCGATGTCTACGGCAGCATGGACTTGCAGATTCAAAAGTTCGGCGAGCTCCCCGGGCCGGCCGTGGTTGTGTTCCAAGATCTCGACGATCCGGTCGTGGCTGCGACCTTCGGCGAAGTGATGTGCACCACGTATCAATCGTTCGGCTCGACCGGCCTGATCACCTCGGGCGCTGGCCGCGACATCGAACAAGTTCGCGCGATCAAGTACCCGGTCTTCACCGGCTCGACGATCTGCTCGCACGGCTACTGCCACATGCTGGCGATCGGTTTGCCGGTGCGTGTCGGCGGCATCACGGTCAAGCAAGGCGACTTGTTGCACGGCGACGTCAACGGTGTCACGACGATTCCGGTGAGCATCGCCCAAGCGATTGTCGACATCACGCCCGAGTTCGTGGCCGCCGAGAAGATCGTGCTCGACTACGTGACCCAAAAGGGACCGAAGTCAGCGCAAGGCTTGGCCGCTTCGCGTAAGGAGTTTGCCGAGGTCGTGAAGAAGCTCACCGAACGAGCGAAAAAGTCGAAGTAATTATCGAGACATTTTTAATCCACACGCAGCGCCGCTCGCTTGCGGTTTCGCGCCTACTTCAACAGGAAGGCGCGAAACCGCAAGCGAGACGCTGCGTGTTTTCATTGAGTTCGATCGTTTAGGACACGCACTATGACGCACTCTGTTGCTACGCCCGAACTCGCCGTGGCGATCGAAGCTGCTCGCCGGGGTGGCGAGATTGTGATGAAATATCTCCGCGATGGCGTCGAGATGCGGACCAAAGAGCAGTTCAATCTCGTCTCGGATGCCGATGTCGAAA